>JAFVXM010000056.1 GCA_017501205.1 Clostridia bacterium | reverse complement strand
GCATTTTTTGCCATATTCATGGTTTGAACCTCTAAGGATTCTCTAACCTTTAAGGGGCCTCTTCTGCCGTCTATTGTAGGTCTTATTCCTATTACGGGATATCCACCGATAAGTCTTGATTCTGCCATATCTTTTTCCTCCTTATTTTATAACGCCTTTCTTTAAAATAATGTTAGCATAAATCGCTTCTTCGCCTGTGGCAACTACGGCGTATGCGCTTTTTGCTCTTTCGTAAAAATCAAATCTATCTATATTGCCGATTTTAACGTTGGGATCAATAGCATCCGCTATATTTTTATATTCCACCCAGATCGTAGGGTTAACCTTGCCCTCGTCACTTTTAACAAGCTGCATCAACACCATATTCGGCTGTGCATAAGTATCCAAGGGAATAAGCGTGAGGATGGATTTTAGCATATCTGCGCCGCTAATTCCATCTGCCCTTATAACCCTTTGACCGTAATTTTCGCTTGGGAAGTTTGCATCGGCAATTACGATTTCATCGCCATGCCCCATCTCGCAAAGCACCTTAAGCAATTCCGGACTAACGTTTTTAGGAATACCTTTAAGCATAAAATTTACATCCTGTTAAATTTGAATTTAACAGTTTCTCCTTTTTTGAATTTAATATTTATAAAGTTATTACCAAATTTACTTGAGCTGTACTCAGCGTTACATTCTGCAATAACGCCGTTGTTAATACCAACGGCAATTTCTCTATCTTCCTTGGCCGTTATGAAAGCTTCTGCAACAGTCTCACTCCACGATATATCAACAATAAAGCCGCCCCTTGCCACGATACCCTTGATGCAGCCTGACTTTAACTGCTTGGGAAGTGCGGGCAAAAGCTTGATCATATTATTGTTGGAATACATGAGCATTTCGTACACAGCCGCAGTGAAGCCCATGTTTGCATCAACCTGAAACGGCGCTTGCTTTGCGACCATAAACTTGAGTGTTACACCCATATTGCGCCAATCGTTGTGATATGCAAACAAATTCGGGCCCGTACAGAACCTTATGATGTTTTCCAGACACTCACACGCCTTATTGCCGTTACCGAGCCTTGCAAATATATTTGCCATGTGGGCAAAGCTCCAACCCGTTTGCTCCTTTAAGCCAACGCTGAGCCTTTTATCCACAGCGATCTCTATCGCCTTGAAAAGCTCATAGTTCGTTTCCCTTGTAATTTCGTTACCGGGGAACAATGGGTAAATGTGAGATTGATGGCGATGATGATAATTGTCCTTAAAATCATCGTGCAGCCATTCCCTCATTGCCCCATCCTCATTTATTTGATATTCGGGCATAAGGGATAGCATTTCCATCCATTTTTTCTTCTTTTCCTCTTTGAGGTTAAGCTTATCCACCGCAAGCAGGAGATTGCAAAGCAATTCCTTTACTAAAGCAAAATCCATCGTTGCGTTTATGCTTACACTTAATTCCTTTTTGCCTTCAAAGCTTCCATCTGCCCTATTCTCCGGGGAATTGGACGGATAGGATTTTAATTTGCCGTCTTCGCCGATTACCAGAAAATCCTCATAAAACAATGCGGCCTCCTTCATGAAGGGATATGCTCTCTCTAAAAGGAATTTCTCATCACGGGTATAAACGTAATAATCAAAATATATGGCAGAAATCCAAGCAGAGCTGCCCGTCCAGTACAGAACGTGGGGCTGAAGGTTATCCTTTTTACCGCTTTGGTTATCCATAAAAAGCGGCAACAGAATACCGCGACAGCCATATAGCTTTTTGGCGTTTTGCCTATAATCGTCTTTAAATCTATCGTATAAATCAAACAGAGGCAGACAAGCCTCGCTAACGTCGCCGCCAAACGCTTGCCAGTACTCCATTTGAATATTTTCGTTATTGAAGAACGTACAGCCCCAGGCAGGAGAATAATCGCCGTTCCACACACCCTGCAGGTTTGCGGGAAGCGAGCAGTTGTAGGCTGAAGAAATAAACAAATACCTACCGAAATCCGCCATTTTTTCAATCAGGCGAACGTCTACCTTGCCGTTATAGCTGTTTAAAATTAACTGTTCATTACAGGTGTTTTCATCATCACATAAATTCAACAACACCCTGTTGAAAATCTCGCTAAAATATTTTTTATGCTCGCACTCAATAGCTGCGTAGTCCTTTTTTATTTTATCAATTTCTTCAACAAGCTGCCCTCTTTCCTTGATACCGGGCACTACCTTCAACGCCAGCACGACGTAAGAGGCATCCGTCACCTTGATATAATTGCGGAGATCACACTCCCCTTTCATATCGATTTTAAGTGTTTTATGCCTGCCGTTACAAATCAGGCTGCCATCCGTATCGAGGATCTTTACTATTCCGCTATACTCAAGACCTTGGTTGGATATGCACGAGGCGTAAATATACCTATCAAACGATTGACTTTCAAACACCTCGTTCAAAGGCAAGCTGTTGCCGTTATAATCCACGTGATCGGTAAGATCGTGCATTTCAATTGCAAAGGTTGCGGTAAATAAAGCAGATTTTTCCACCCTTAAAATCAGCGCGTTTTCCGCATGGGAAACAAACGCAGTTCTAATAGCCTTATTTCCGTTTTCCTCATAGGCCACACTGCAAACACCCGTGCTCATATCAAGCGTTCTGCTGTAGCCTTCAAAGCGGCCGGACGTTTGGTAAATAGAATGCAAATCAAAAGCAGGATAAAAGCTGCCCTTTATTGCATTGTAGCCCGCTTGATTAAGGGCATCAGGATATAAGCTATCCGCAAGCTTATATTCACCTCTGTCCATTATTCCCCTTAATTCCTGCAATTTTGATGAAATATCAGGGATTTCACTATTATTCGCCCCATTATAAAGCGATTCATGATTTATCAGAATGCGATCGTCATAAACGTTTCCGTAAATGCATGCACCAAGACGGCCATTGCCGATAGGCGTGGCCTCTCTCCAACACACAGCAGGATAACAGTTTATAATCTTTTTATCTAACATTATCGTATCCCTCAACTTTGTTGCCGTTCCGATATAAATCGGAACGGCACAACAACATTAGTTTTTAGTTTTTCTTTTTAGACAAAAGAGCAATACCGGCAAACAGAATTACGGATACAAGTGAGCCACCCATGTAGCCAACGCATCCCTTATTATCTGCAGGGGGAGTTTCTACATCTTCCTTTTCGCCCGTTATGGTCAACGTTGCGTTAGCGATTGATACGTTTACGTTTTCAAATTCGTAGCCTTCAATTCTAACGATAACGATTATCTGGCCCATAACGCCTTCAAGAGTATAGGTACCGTCGTTATTATCAACAAATTCGCCAACGTCCGTTATACCCTTTCTTGCTACTATTTTAGCACCCTTTACAAGCGCGCCGGTCTGATCCTTAAGCGTTACTACAACAACGTAGGACTCTTCGATAACAACGTTATTCAACGCCTTGCTTACCGTAACTGCATTATAGGTCTTTTCGCCTGCAGTTGCAATAATTTTAACGATGCCCTTAAGATCGGTGAACAGATAAGTGTTGGATTCTGCATCGAATTCGGGAGTTACAGCCTTGGTTTCACCGTTGAAATCAACAACCTCAAACGTTACGTTTGAAAGTGCATTGCCGTTTTCATCGTTTACGGTAACGGTTGCATCGTAGCACTCAAGAACTACGAGGTTATCTACGTAAACAACAGCACCCTCGCTGAGGCGGATGTTAAGATCGAGAGCTGCAACAGATGCGTATTCAGCATCTTCAACGCCATCGGGCATCTTCGCGCTGTTTTCCTCGCCGCCGTTAAGAGAGCCGTATACCTTCTTCGCTGCTTCCTCGTATCTGTAAGCATAGGTGATGCTTACCTTCTGCCAGTCGCCGGTAAGGGTAACTGCATCCGCGGTAAGATAGTAAGAAATCCAAGCGCCTACAGAGTTCTGACCGATTAAGTCTGCACCAAGGGTGATAGTTGCGCCGCTTGCGCCCTTAACCATTAACTCAAAGTAGTAAACCGTGCCGTTTATGTTGCCGGGCGTATCCATTCTTATATTGTGCAATGCAGCAGCTGCAGTTGCCTCAAGCTTCAAGGAGTGAGAGCCGTCGTAACGGTCTTCGGTTGTAACAGCATAGTTGATGTTTGTGCTGTTATAGTTAGGATAAACGTAACCGTTTTCCATATTGCCGTTTAAAATGTTGCCTTCTACAACAATTTCGTCCTTAACCGTTAACATTACAACGGTTACCTCGTTAGTTAAAGCAGAAAGGGCAACCTTATAATCAATATAACCCTCGCTTGCTACAACAGCGGTAACGTCGCTATCAAGACCGGTAACAGCGTAAACACCGTTGGTGTTTTCGGTAACGACCTG
Organism: Clostridia bacterium; assembly: GCA_017501205.1. GTDB lineage: Bacteria > Bacillota > Clostridia > Christensenellales > Borkfalkiaceae > RGIG3732. Next base: position 7,997 of record JAFVXM010000056.1, on the reverse strand, counting down.
ATCGCCTACGGTTACAGTTGCGTTAGTGATAGCATCGCCGTTTTCATTAACAACGGTTATGGTTGCGGCATATTCCTGACCTACCGTCTTTGCATTGTTAACAAAGTCAACGTCAACGGTTTTAATTGTTTCGCCGTTTGATTTTACGTTGATGGTATAAGTTGTGCTGAATTTTTCAAAAGCAAGGCCCTTTACTGCGTAAACGTTGCCATTTGCTACTATCGTGGGCTGAGTTGCAAGCTCGGTGCCGTTCTGAGAAACAGTCAAGGTTACGTTTTCGTAGCCTTCAACGGTTATAAAGGCATCCTTTTTAACGGTTGCTTTTTTAAGAACGATATCGTCTGCCCACATGCTGCCGCCGTTTGCCTCGCCGATATCAAGCGCGTACTGATAGGTTATAATCTTACCGTCGTCGAGAGGTAACTGCTCGAGAACGATCTTGCCGTTTTGTGCGTGATATGCCCAGCTCTTTACGCCGTCGCTATATACGCCGAAAATGCTCTTGAGTTGAGTGTATTCATCGGTGAGAGCGGTTGAAGGGATAACGGTGATACGCTTATTGCACATTACCCAACCGTCGCCATCAGCATCTGCACCCCAAATAAACATTTCGGAAACAGCCCTTGAGCCTGCGGTGCCTTCCTTTCTTGCAAACATTGAAGCTTCAATGAAGTAGCCCTCGGTAAGCCATGCAACAGCGGGATCAGTGTTCATCTGTCTTGTCCAAACGCCGGTGGTCTTTACAGCATAGTTGCCGCTGTTAGCAACGCCTGTCTGCTCCGAGGTATTACGGGTAACAGAGCCACCCTCGCCATACCAACCCTGAATGCTATCTTCAAAGTCCCAAGCGTAGAGTGCTTCTTCATCAGCAGTATAGTTAGGTAACTGCATAGGTCTTTCGGGGATACCTGCGCTTACGATCTTAATATCGTCAACGTAAACGGTACCGCTTACCCTAAAGATCAAATCATAGCCGGCAACAGGAGCTGCAACGTTTTCCTGCTTAGACTCGTTCTTGCCGTCTCTTGAATAGTAAAGGTTGGATGTTTCAGCATCGTATCTGAAGCTCAAATTGAAGGAATAATCAGTCCATTCAGTTCCAACAACAACCTTCTCCCAACCGAGATAAGCATAGCCCCAACTACCGTTGATTAGCTGAGAGGTTGCGGTATCAACAAGCTGGAATTCGGTATCAGCAGCAGCGCCTTTAACCTTGAGGGTACCCTTATAAAGCATACCGTCAACACTGGGGCTCTGAATTCTAACCTGAGTTTCGCTTGAAATTTCAAATGATTTTTCGCCGCTGAATTTTTCAGTATCTACTGCGGTCAACGCACCGAAATTACCGGATTCTGCATTGCCCCAAGGCGTAAGCTTAATGGTCTTTTCGGGGATACCTGCGTTTACGATTTTAATATCGTCAACGTAAACGGTACCGCTTACTCTGAAGATCAGATCATAGCCGGCAACAGGAGCTGCAACGTTTTCCTGCTTGGATTCGGTTTCGCCGTCTCTTGAATAATAAAGAGCCTTTTCAGCCTCGTCATATCTGAAGCAGAGATTGAAGGTGTATTCCGTCCATTCCGTTCCAACAACTACCTTTTCCCATCCAAGATACGCGTAATCCCATGAGCCGTTAACCATCTGGGACGTTGCAGTATCTACAAGCTGGAATTCAGTATCAGCCGCTGCGCCTTTAACCTTAAGGGTGCCCTTATAGAGGCTTCCGTCAACGGCGGGGCTCTGAATTCTGATTTGCGTTTGTGCGGAAATTTCAAATGATTTTTCACCGCCAAACTTTTCGGTTGAAACCGCTGTTAACGGAGCTTCGCCGCCCTCAGCATCTCCCCAAGGAGTAAGGTTTGAACCTTGTGTGTCAGCCACTGCAACCATCGCACCCATTACAGTAAAGCATACCATAAGCACGAATAAAAAAGCAATAGCTAATAATTTGCTGCCTTTTTTCATAATATTTCCTCCTTTTTATTTTAAGCCTTTTGGGCCAAAAATTCGTTTAATTGCCTTTGCTTTTCAGCAACTATATCATCAGCACCTGCCGCCTTGAGCCTGCTGATAAACTCCGCATACGTTGCATCCTTATCCTTAAATTGAGCCTTTTCGAAGGCCTCCAGATATTCGTTTACAACCGCCTTGCAGTCAGCTATTTTTTGCTTAACGCCGCTTGCGTCGAAGGTAAAGCCTATAACCTTAGGAATTTCGGTATTATCGTTTATATCCTTAACAAGCGACCACTGGTTATCTGCCTGTTCGGGCAACAAATAAGAGATAAATTCGCAGCCTAATCCCCAACCGAAGTTCTTGTTGTTATAGCCGCTGCTGGGAAGGAATGCGCCTATCCTGTTGGGATTTTCAGGATCTTTAATATAATGGATCTCCTCAACGCCAAACTGAAGGATGTTGTGAACCTCCTCATCCGTTCTCAAAAGCTCAATAAACTTCATTGCCCTTGCAGGGTTTTCGGACGTGGAGCTTATAGCGTTCATAGAGCCGATTACATAGCTTGTGAAGTAATGCGGGTTGCTTAAACGCAGCAGGTTACCCGTTCTGTAGCCGGGCTTCCAGGTTGTATCGGGGGTTAAATCAAAGCCGGAAACGCTATCATCCAAATAGCCCTTTTCCTTCCAATCGTAGAACAGCTTGATAAGCTTTTTGTATTCCTCGGATTCGTACTGGTTAACAACGGTGCAGGTGTCGTCGGTTACCCTTACCGCACCGGGCGTTGCCATACCGGTACCTAAATCGTCAAAGCCGTAATATGCAAGCAATGCGGATGCGGTATCCACCTTGTAAACCTTTCCGCCTGCGCCCCTGTTGTTTTGCTTGAGCCAACCGAGATATTCATCCAGGAAGGCAAAGGCATCTACACCCAAAGTATAAATTTCATCTGTGGAAATTCCGTTATATCTTTCATTTAGAAAATCGCTGATATTGAGAGCGCTGCGAGCATCAAAGGAATACGTTCTGGGGAAAATCTGTTCGTTTACAGAGCCGTAAATCTTTCCGTCAACACGCGTTTGATCCCAAATTTGCTGGGGAATCTCCTCCCACGTTTTGGGGGCAAACTTGGGCAGAAGCTTATCGAGAGGATAAAACGCCTCTCTCTGAACGTTCGTTATATAGGGATTGATGTCGGGCGAGGTAAAACATACGTCAAACTTCGCGCCCGCTGCAATCAAGCCGGTTAGCTTTGAGGAGTATTCGGCAAGCGTATATGCGTGAAGCTTAATTGACGAGTTAATCTTCTTTCTTAGAACCTTACTTAACTCATTTTGAACGGTAACGAGGTCCTGCGGCGGGTTTGCATCGTTATAAATCAGATAGTAATCCAACTCATAAAACTCACCGTCATCCTCAAAGTCGTCCTGCAAATCTCCTACCTTGTTCTTACAGCCAAAAAGGCTTAAGCTCATCATGAAAACTAACAGCAAGGATAATAGCTTTTTTAATTTCATAAATATCTCCTTATTGACACGCTTTGTATTTGACAAAAAAGCCAACGCATCATATATTTTAACCTTTTACAGCGCCGGTTGTTAACCCGCGCACAAAATACTTTTGGAATGCCGCAAAGATACACAGCATAGGCGCAGTTGTTGCGAGAGCAATAGCGTAAACAATCGTATCCTCCGGTATTGTTAAATCTGAAAAATCCACACCGGCAAAGCCGTTTTGCTGCGCGTACTTCAAAAACTCGATATACTGCGTAATTCTCGTGAGATACAGCGCAACGGGAACGTAATCATCCGTATAAAGCATTGCAGTAAACGGATCGTTCCAGTAGGTTAACACCGAGTAAAAGCTTACCGTTGCAATGCCCGGGATTATAAGCGGTGTTGCAATCTTAAAGAATATTGTAAACTCGCTTGCGCCATCTATTTTAACGGCCTCATACAAAGATTCGGGAAGGCTTGAATAGAAGGCTCTGAGCAATACGAGGTGCCCTACCATAAAAGCAGGCGTTAAAATCAAAACCCAATAAGTGTTAAAAATGTTTAAGTAGTTTCTGAACCATATATAGTTAGGCACAAAGCCCGCCTGAAACATTATAGTAAAGGAGTAGAAGAAGGAAACGATTCTTGCGCCCCTGAACTGCGGGCGGGATATTGCAAATGCAGAGCTTGCAACGAGCGCTACGTTTATAACCGTACCTGCAACGGTTACGATTATAGAAACAAGATACGATCTCAGCATTTCTTCAGGATACATAAAAACTATCTTATACGCATCGTAAGACAGATCCTGTATCCACGGCCTTGCGCCGTTTGCCCTGATTGCCACACTGCTTGAAAAGCTGCTTGAAACCAACACCGCAAACGGTACCAAAACAAGCACCATAAACACTGCCGCTATACCGTAGATTACAATACCTTCGCTAAAGGGCATTCTGTGCAATTTTGACTGCTTCATTTTTTTACCCCCTTAAAACAAAGATTCCTTGGATAGCTTTTTGCTAAGCCAGTTTACACCCAACGTTAAAACAAAGCCAACAAGCGCTTGCAGCAGGCCCGTTGCGGTACCTATGGAATAGTCGCCCTCTGTTCTCAATGCCCTGAACATATAGGTTTCAATAACGTCGGTTTTAGAATACAGCGCCGCAGCGTTGTTCGTTACATAGTAAACCATGTTAAAGTCCACCCTCAATATGTTTGCAGAGGACATTATTATATTGAGAATAATCATTAGCTTGAGCGCAGGCATTGAGATGTTCCACATTCGCCTGAACCTGCCTGCCCCATCTATTTCCGCCGCCTCGTACATTTGCCGATCTACGCCCATAAGCACGGCGTAATAGGTTACTGCCGAAAGCCCTGCGGTTTTCCACACGTTACTGAAGGTTATGATCCCCCACCATACGTTCGGCTCCGAATAAAAATCCGGACGGTCGCCAAAAATATCAAAAATTGAGGTGATCATACCCGTTCTTTCGCTGAGGAAGGATGATACCAAAATACCGACCAACGGCCATGAAACAAAGTAAGGGAAGATCACGACGGTTTGGGATATTTTAAGAAACCATTTTTTGTTTATTTCAAACAGGCAAAGGCCAAGCAAAACCGAAACAGCAGTACAGAAAACGATACTCAAAAGATTGATCGCTATTGAGTTTGTTACAATTCGGTTTGCTACAGACGACTTCAACAAATAGTCAAAGTTCTGAAAGCCAACCCACGTGCTGCCGAACAAGCCTCGCCTTGGGATGTAAAACTGAAAAGCCATCACCAGCCATACGAACGGGATATAAGAGAAGATAAGAACCTTTACTATTCCCGGTAAGCATAAAAGCCATAGCTGAAAGTTTTCCTTTTTTACAGCCCTGCTCATTTTTCTTTTTTTACTCGGCATTTAGATTTTTACCATCCTATACGTATTAGTAGTGTTAAATAAAAGTCCGCTCGTGTTTTTAACGTTATATGTAAGTGAATACAGGCCGGTGCCGGGGTTATAGTGCGCTTGCCAGAAATCATTGCCCTTTACGGACTGATCCACGTCCTTCCACTGTTCGCCCTGCTTTACCTGCAGCTTATATCCCTTATAAGAGGACAAGCCCTCAACCGTGATGGGCAAATAACCCAATCCGCCGCTGATATCAACCTGCGCCACTACCTCTGTTTGAGTGTTATCGGCTGATACAACTACGGGCAAGCCGGACTTAAGCTGACCAACCGTAGCGTTTGCAACGATGTTTCCGCCAACAACCTGCTGGTACATTGCGCTTGCAGTTCCCATAAGTGCCGTTGTCTGAAGCAGATAATCAGCCCTGCCGTAGAAGGTTTCGGTATTTCCGGGAAGAACGGAATACTCAACCACCATCTCGATAACGCTTCCCTTCTTTATGGTTTTACCTGCCTCTAAAGGAACGGTAAGCTCGCAGGACATCTGGGGCGTGCCGTTGTTTGTGCCAAAGAACCTGTAGCTGGGCTTATCGTAGCTCTTGCCGTTTATAGTCGCTTTATAATCTCTCACAACGAACATTACGTCGCCGTTTTCATCGGTGCTTGAGGAATTATATAAGCCAAACCAGAACTGCTTGTTTAAAGCGTTTTGAGTATCGCCGTTTTCGTAACCGTTTCTTGCAGCTACAGAGCTTTGCTCCTCTTTAATAATTCCATCCTCATCGCCGTAAGCGTAGTGAACGAAGCTATTGTCGGCATAGCCGTCGGCACATACCTTAAACAGAGAAAGTCTGCCGTACGTAACGTCTTCAAGGAAAACGTATTTGATCGTGTAATAGTTTCTGTTAATATCGTTGGTACGTCCCAAGTTTATGGTTATATCCGATTTGATTTTGCCGTTTGTGGTTATACCCGAATAGTTGACGGACGTAAGGTTAGGCGCCTGCGTTGTGTAGGTTGTCCTTTGATTTATAAGCCTTTGCTCGCTCTTTTCAATATAATCAAGGAAGTTAGCGCCGCCAACGTTTCCCGTCCAGTTATATTCCTGATTGCTGCCCGTGGGCGCGGTTACGAGGAAGGGCCTTACGTCGTCTATCATAGATCTGGATAGGCCTATATCCGGATCGTAAGTAACGCTTTCACCCCAGCTACCGAGTGCCGATTCATCCCATAGCTGGTTTCCGCCCCAACCGATAAGGCAAAGCTGACCGTGCGATGCAGCGTAAACGCCGCCCCAATTACCGTATGCACAGGTGTATTCCCTGCTGTATTGATCGTTTGCGGGTACGCTTGCAGAGTAATAGCCGTGGAACCAGGGGCCGGCATACAGGCTCTCCCTTGTGTCAACCAGGGCATCGCCTGTGGGGTTTACGTATTTGTGCCAGTTCTTTGAGATCTGCACCTGCTCGCCGGTAGGCTCAAGCGTAGATGCATCTCTTATCATGGGCGACATGCCCGTTATACTCATATTTGTGTTTTTATAGAAGCATATAACAGGCTCTGCATTGACCAACTGATTGTTTGAAATGGTGAAATCAATTCTGTCATAGCTGTTTCTGCCGGCTTCACTGCCCTGTGAGCCTATAACCATACCGGAGGCATCAACGTAATAAATACCCTCGGTCTTTTCATAATTAACGGGGATCTCACCGCCGCCAACCTGCGTTGCCGTAATCGTTAACTGCTCCGATGCAATAAAGCCTTCAACCAAGCCCTCATCCCCATTTTTCACGGGGATAATTATAATGCCGAAGCCCTTATAAACGTTTTTCTCAAAGCTCATTACGCCTTGCTCGCAGATAACGCTGTCACCGAAAGCCCGTATTGCGGCGGTTGAGTCCTTTTGCTTGATGAAAGCAAAGCCGTTGCCGTTTTCATCAACGCACTTAACGCCTCTGCCGCCGAGAATTTCAGTTGCCGACTTGCCGTTCATTTTAACCGAAAGGCGCAGCCCGTATTCGCTTGCTTCGGATGAAATAACCTCATAATTAAGCGCGACAAAATTCTTTGTCGCCACGTATTCAACCCTCGCAAATTTATTCAATCCCTGCTTGTTGAACCTAAGGCTTATGTTATCCATTCTGTTAACATATCTGCCGGAATCGATGATTCTGCTTTGCGTTCCGTTAACGGTGGTTGAATAGTATTCACCGCCTACCTTCAACTCAAAGGTAGTATCAACAGCCTGCAAATCCTCATCCTTCATTTCATAAAAATCATCGCCGGAATTTGCAATTCCAATAATTTTTGCCGTTTTGGTATCGACAGAAAGCTTATATTCCTCGCTTTGGAAGAACATTCTGTTTTGATCCTGAGTAAGACCGTCCCTATGCCACATATAAACATAATCTCTTTCCATCTCACTCTCCTCCCACGGTACAAAATCGCCACCGTTACTGTCGCTACCACCGGGGTTGCGATTGCAGCCCACCGCCAAAAGCATAACGGTGATGCTTAACAAAAATATCAGAAATTTCCTCATTTTTTCCTCTCCTTTGCAAGACTGTGAAAATTAGTGGAAAGGTTTCCATTTTTTGTCAAAAAAAACAATCAGAATAAAAAACGGAAAGGTTTCCACTTTTG
>JAFVXM010000055.1 GCA_017501205.1 Clostridia bacterium | reverse complement strand
TTATTTATAATTCGTTTAAGAGAGGCGGTTTTCGCCCGACGATATTTGCCCGCCCTTGAAAAGCGCCAAAAACAAAGCGCAATCGCTTTTTAAAGCCACTCGCAAAGGGGCAATTTTTCAAAAAGGGGTACCGACACATTTAATCGATACCCCTCTTTTTATCCTTTTAAGAAACCCTTATTTTTCCTCTTCGGCAATGAGATCCTTAAGAGCCTTCTCTACCTTCTTAACAGTAGAGTCAACCTTTTCGCCGCCCTCGATATACTTTGCAATACTGTAGGTTACGGTGTTGCTTACGAGAGTTTCGAGGTTTGCGCCCTTCTTTGCTTCCTTGAAGTTATAAGCTACGGTGCCTTCGGTTTCAAGATCAGCCTTGAAATCAGCAAACGAAGCGTATACGTCACCGGGTTCAACAACGTGCGTGCAGATCATTACGTGATAACCGAAATCGGTTGCAACGAACTTGAACGAGCCTACGCCTGCTGCAACGAGCTCTTTAGCTGCATCTGCAAATTCCTTAACGTAGGTGGTTGCGCTGGTCTTGGGTGAGTAGAGATAACCGAGGTAGTTGTTAAGGCTACCGGGGTCGGTACCGAACGCGAAGAGAATATCATCAATAACCTGAAGCTTTTCTTCCTTGCTGGCTGCAAAGTTTGCGATGGTGCCGCTGAAGCCGTTGTAATCCTTAGCGTTTACTGCGCCGCTCTTTACAAGAGATGCATCGATAAGGCTGAGGTATTCGCTTACGAAGCTCTGGAAGCTGAATTCGGTGGGAACGATGGTGTTGAAGTTGTAAGCATTGTTCTCAACTTCCTTATCAGCCCAAGCCGCCTTCTGTGCGCCTTCCTGCTTGTAATAGGTATATTCGGTAGTGGTTTTATATTCGGTATCGTTCTTGAAGGTGCCCTTGAACTGCTTTAAAGCCTCGGTCTTAACGTAATCGTCACCGAAGGAGTAAGCGGAAGCACTGTCCTTCAAAGCCTCGGTCCAGGTGTCGTTCTTTTCAGCATAGCCCTTCTGGAGCCACGTGGAACGGAGATCCTTTGCAACGAGAGTGTTGAGAAGGTTAGCCCTATATTCCTCTACCTTTGCGTTGGAGGTAGCTGCTGCCTTGTAAGCATTGAGGGCTGCGGTAGCCTCGTCGGAGAAGCCGATGAGGATGTTTGCAACGTAGCCGTACTTAGCATCGCCGATCTCGGGGTTGTAAAGAACAAAGGACTTCTCGGTAAGACCGTCAAGCGCGCTTTCATAAGCGGTGAGGTCCTTCTCGTATTTAGCCTTCTGGGTGTTGTAAGCTGCCTGGTATTCATCCCAAAGAGCCTCGTCCTGACCGATAAAGCCTTCAGCCTGCTCGGTTAAAGCCTCTTCAAAGTTAGCTACAACAAAAGAGTCAATATTGCTTGCCAATACGTCATAGAAATACTGATAGTTGGTTATATCGTACTGCTTGCCCTCTTTTTCAAGGTTTGAGTACTCATCCTCGCCGATGAGGCCGTATTCCTCAAACATTTCAACAAGCTGCTTGAACGCCTTCTTTCTGGAAGCGGTGGTTGCAACTGCGGGCTTACCGCTTTCAGCAACGTATTCAGTGTATTTATCCTTGAGCCATGCGTTGTACTCTGCCTCGTCAACGTCCTCAACGAGAGTGTTTTCGGGCAAACCCTTTTCCTCTGCGTAGTTTGCATCCACAACGTCTCCGGTAACCTCTTCAACGGTGGGAACGGTACGCTCGGTAACGGTTTCATCCTCAACCTCGTCGGTCTCATCCTCAACGGACTCGTCAAACGAATCGAGCATTGCGTTGAACGTTGCGTGTGCGCTGTAAACCGCTTCGGCTATCTGAACCTCGTCGAGATACTTAACGCTTTCCTTAACGTAAGCAACGGTGCTCTTGAATACCTCGTTATTGCCCTCAACGCCGATAGCGATGGTGGCAGCATCGTTCTTTGCAATCTTAGACTTGGAGTACTGGGTGATAACCTTATTGTTGATGAGGTTATTGAGAATAAGCTCGTAAGTCTGAGAAAGGGTGTAGCCGTACGAAACGTACTGATAACCGTAGTTTACGTAGCCGGAAACGAGCTCACGCTTATAGATGTTCTCGGTCGTGCCGTAAGCGTCAACGCCAACGGTTGCTACGACCTGTGCCATGTCCTTATCCTTATCGACAGCAACGAGCTCGCAGCCTGCAAACAAGCCGAGCGCCATTACGAGCGAAAGAATAAATGCCATAATTTTGCCGAGTTTTCTTTTCATAGGTCTCTCCTGATCTATTGTTTTGCGCTTTCACATAGTGAATACTATGCGACATTTAACATATGCGACTTTATATATTATACAAAATATCTGTTTTTTTTGCAATGCTTTTGAGGTGGTTTTTTTTATTTTTTGCAGTTTTTTCTAACAAATTTCCGCCGAAAAACCCACTACTCGCCAAAATTGAGGAAGTTGAGCAGGAAAGACAGCGCCTGCTCCGCACTGCTGCCCTCGAGCGACAGGTGAAGAGTTGGCCTTTCCTTGAACGTGAGCGACGCCGTTTTGCGGTTTTGCATTATGCGGGAGTGCAGTCCCTCGTTATCCAACGAGTTTATATCTGCAAACACGACCTCCGCACCGTCTCTGCGTACGGTGACCTTGACCGCGCGGAGTGCCTTTGCATAATTTTTAAGCTCTGCAATATCTATCAGCGCGGCTACGGGACGGGGAATTTTGCCGTAGACATCCGTCAGCGAGCCCACGACGCGAGCCTTATCCTCTGCCGTGCGTATTTCGGCTATCTGCTTATAGCAGTCCATCCTATCCTCGGACGTGCCGACGTAATCCTCGGGGATATAAGCACTGAGCCTTATATCAAGCTCCGTATCGAAATCCTTTGTGACCTCACCGAGCTGCTCCTGCAAAATCTTCGCGTAAAGCTCGTAGCCCACACGCTCCATGTGCCCGTGCTGCTCTCTTCCAAGCACGTTGCCGGCACCGCGTATCTCAAGATCTCTCATCGCTATCTTGAAGCCGCTGCCCATTTCGGTAAACTCCATAATGGCGTTCAGCCTCTTATAAGCCGCCTCACTCATGACCTTATCCGGCTTGAAGGTGAAGTAGGCGTGCGCCATCATGTCACCTCTGCCCACTCTGCCCTTAAGCTGGTAGAGGGTGGAAAGACCGAGCTTATCGGCATCTATCACTATAAGCGTGTTCGCGTTGGGAAGGTCTATTCCGTTCTCGATTATGGTGGTTGCAACCAGCACGTTTGCCTCGCCCGAATAGAAGCGCATCACTGCAGCCTCAAGCATCCTTTCATCCATCTGGCCGTGTGCCGTTATAACCGAGGCTTCGGGCAATAAGGCCGCTAAATCAGCGGAAAACTTGTAAATTGACTCCACCCTGTTATAGAGGACGAACACCTGTCCGCCCCTTCCTATCTCCCTTAAAACGGCATCTCTTATAAGGGCTTCGGACTCCTCTGCCACATACGTCTGAACGGGTATCCTCGTCTTTGGCGGAGTGTTTATGGTGCTGATATCCCTGATGCCCGAGAGCGCCATGTGAAGGGTGCGCGGAATAGGCGTTGCCGACATTGTGAGCGTATCCACGTTCACCTTAAGCGTCTTGATCTTTTCCTTGTGCTCAACGCCAAACCTCTGCTCCTCATCCAAAATGAGAAGTCCGAGGTCCTTGAACACCACGTCCTTGCCGAACAGCCTGTGCGTTCCTATTATTATATCCGTTTCGCCCGAGGCGAGTCGCTCGAGCGTCTTTCTCTGCATATACGGAGTTTTGAAGCGATTGATTACGTCTATATGCACGCCGTAGCCCTTAAATCGCTCCGTGCAGGTATTGTAGTGCTGCTGCGAAAGTATGGTGGTGGGCGCGATGAGCGCTACCTGCTTGCCATCCAGCACGGCCTTCATTGCCGCGCGGAGTGCAACCTCGGTCTTGCCGAAGCCCACGTCGCCGCACAGCAGCCTATCCATAACCTTATTGCTCTCCATATCCGCCTTGATCTCGCTGACGGACGCCAGCTGATCCTCGGTTTCTTCAAACTCAAAGGAGCTTTCAAACAGACGGAGTATATCGTCATCGGGCGAAAAGCGGAAGCCGTGCCTCTCCGCCCTCTCGCTATACAGCGCCTTGAGGTTGATGGTCATCTTGGAGATGGATTCTCTCACCCTCTCCTTAACCCTCTCAAAATCCCTGCCGCCTATGCGGTTGAGGGTGGGCTTTTTATCGCCTGCGAGGTACTTGGTGAGCTTGTCCATCTGCTCAACCGAAACGTACAGCACGTCGCCACCGGCGTATTCCACCGAAACGTAATCCTTTACACCCGAGGTGGTTTCTATCCTCTTCGTTCCGCGCACTATACCTACGCCGTGCTGCTCGTGAACGGCATAGTCGCCGACGGACGGCGCGTTGAACACGTCGTTACGGCGTTTTTTAAGCTTCTTTTCGGACGCGGATTTTAAGTACATATCTCCGCTGCCTATCACTACAAGCTTGCAATCGTGATAGACAAATCCGCTGTTTAAAATAAACGATGTGAGCCAAATACCCCCTTTATCGCAGGAAAACTCATCTGAAACCGCTGACGGAACGCGATTTAGCGAAAGCTCGTGAGAGAGCTTATCCGCCCTATCCGTGCCGGCACAGCAGACGATAACCCTGTATCCACCGCGGTACCAGTTTGAAATATCGGTTACGGCGTCACTCACGCGCATGCTGTACTTGGGTACGGGCGTGCATTTGAAGGTGAAGGTTTTAAGCGGGTTAAAAAACGGGATTGCGGTAGTCATGCTTTGAAGGGCAAGCCTTCGCCTTTCGTTTAAGGAAGATAGCAGCGCGCCGTCATCCGAAAGCTGGGCATCGGTAAAATCGTAAGCCTCACCGCTCTTTAAAAAGCGGGTAACCCTCTCCGCATGCTCCTTTTTAACCATTGCGAGGTTATCGTTTAAAAGCTTGCACTCATCAAACACCACCGCGCTATCGGGATTTACGTGCTTGAAGATATCGCTCGTTGCGCCCTTGGTTAGAGGGAAAATAAACTGCAAGCAATCGTCGCACCCGCCTGCCTCGAGAGCGGTGACGATATCCGAATATATCGTTCGTGATTTTGTAAAAACCACGTTTTTCACGCTTTTTCGATAGCTTTCACCCACGCGCTCTAAAAGACCTGCACGCTCGCTTGGACGGATGATGACATCGGTTGCCATGACGGCGGCAACACTTTTCAGCTCGGTTTTTTTAAGCCCCGTTTGAACGTCTACCGAGTGGATGCTCTCAACCTCGTCGCCAAAAAAATCTATTCTCACGGGCTCTTCCGTGTTGACGGGAAATATATCCAGAATATCGCCCCTTACCGAAAACTGCCCCTTGCCGTCCACCTTCTCCACCCTCTTGTATGCCATTTCTGACAGGCGGGCGGTGATTTCGGGAACTGCGTACTCTCGTCCGCGCTCTAATTCCATCGAGAGGATTTCAGAGGGGAACAGCTGCAGGAGTGCTTCAGGGGTGGTTACGACGATATCAGCGCCCGTTTTTATCTCGTAAAGGGCGGTAAGGCGGGCGTAAAGGCTATCCTTATTAAAGGAGTGCTTAAAGAGAAGCACGTCGTCCTTGGCACCGAGGTATACAACCCTTCTATCCGTCAGCTCGGAAATCTCCTCCGCCGCCTGCTTTGCGCCCATTGCCGTTGAGGTGATATACAAAACGGGGATATCGAGGGCGGAAGCGATGTGGCATTTTTGAGAAAACTGCACGCCAAAAGCCGAGCAGGGGACCCCCTCTCGGACGTTAAAATACAGCTCGGAAAAGCTTCCACCGAGCTCGTTCAGTTTTAAATATCTTTGTAAGGACATCTCTTTCACCCCTACAAATATGGTGTTTTTGTGCGATATACGGGCTTTTTACAGATTTACGTTATAAGCACAGCCTATTTTATCCATGCTCTCCCCACGGGCGAACGCCTCACCTGCGCGCGCCGCCTTATCGAGTGCAGGCGCCATTGCCTCACGCGCGGAGCGGCTTCTATCCGCCAGAACGTAATCCATTATCGGAACGAGCTGCTCGGGCGGCTTAATGCCTATCCTTACCCTTGCAAACTCCGTGCTGCCAAGCTCCTTCACGATGCTCCTCATTCCGTTGTGCGTGCCTGCAGAGCCGTGCGGACGGATGCGAAGTGCGCCGAGGGGGAGATCGTAATCATCATAAAAAACCATGAGATTTGAAAGGGGTAGCTTATAGTACGCCACGAGCTCCCTCACGCTCTCTCCGCTGAGGTTCATATACGTTTGCGGCTTGGCGAGAATAACCTTTTCGCCACCGACGAAGCCCTCCGCCAAAACCGCCTTGCAGGTTATCTTTTTGCCAAACGAAACGTCCAGACGGTCGGCAAGCTCATCGATTGCTAAAAAACCGCTGTTATGAAAGGTGTTATCATATTTTTTGCCGGGATTGCCCAGCCCAACGATAAGATACATATTAAATCCTTAAAAATAACGGGGGCTATTGAAAACAGCCCCCGCGGTTAGCGTAAGTTTATCAGTCGTCGTAAATCTCGGACATCTGCTTATCAAGGTAAATATTCTCGATAGCCTTTGCAAAGAGCTTTGCAACGGAGAGAACCTTGATCTTATCCAGCTTCTTTTCTTCGGGAAGCTCGATGGTATCGAGAAGAACCATCTCGGTAATGTGAGAGTTCTTTATCCTCTCGATAGCGGGGCCGGAAAGAACGGCGTGAGTTGCACAAGCGTAGATCTCCTTTGCGCCGTTTGCATAGAGAGCCTCTGCACCCTGAACGATAGTGCCGGCGGTATCGATCATATCGTCTACCATAAGGCACTTCTTGCCCTTAACGTCACCGATGATGTTCATAACCTCTATCTGGTTAGCCTTGGGGCGGCGCTTATCAACGATTGCCATGCGGCAGTTGAGCTTGGTTGCAACGTTTCTTGCCCTGGAAACAGAGCCGATATCGGGAGATACGACAACGAAATCGTCATCGACCATTTTTTCAAAGTATTTATAGAGAAGCGGACCGCCGTAAAGATGATCCACAGGAATATCGAAGAAGCCCTGAATCTGCGCTGCGTGAAGATCCATGGTAAGAACCCTATCCGCACCTGCAGAGGTGATGATATCAGCAACGAGCTTTGCGGTGATCGGATCCCTTGAGCGTGCCTTTCTATCCTGGCGGGCATAGCCAAAATACGGAATAACTGCGGTGATTCTGCCTGCGGATGCACGCCTTGCAGCGTCTATCATAATGAGCAGATCCATAAGATTTTCGTTTACGGGCGAACAGGTGGACTGAACTAAGAACACGTCTCTTCCTCTAACCGTTTCACAAAGGTGAACGGCTGTTTCTCCATCGCTAAAATGACCGACCTCTATCTCGCTGAGTTCAAAGCCGAGGTTATGTGCAATAGCCTCTGCAAGCTTAGGGTTTGAGTTGCCGGCGAAAATCTTAATCTCGGTGCCGTGAGTTATCATTGTTCGGTTACCCTCCTTGGTACTTCTTTCTCGATATTCGGTTCGCGAACTGTGTCCGCGTATATATTGTATTACAAAAGGTAAAATTTATCAAGTCATTTCACCTTGAATTAGCAATTTTGTTTCTTTTATTTTCAAAGAAAGCGGTAATCAGCGACGAGCACTCCGCCTCAAGCACCCCGCCCGCAACGGTTACGTTTGCATTTAGCCCGGTGTTTGAAAGAACGTCGTGCACACTGCCGCACGCTCCGCCCTTTTTTTCGTACGCGCCGAAAAACACCCTGTCTATGCGCGCGTTGGCAATAGCCCCGGCGCACATGGTACACGGCTCGAGCGTAACGAAAATATCACAGCCGTTGAGCCGCCAATCGCCAAGCCTTTTGCACGCGGAATTTATTGCAAGAATTTCTGCGTGGGCGGTTGCAAGGAGCTTTTGCTCCCTTTGATTGTGGCCGCGAGCTACAACCTTGCCGTCCTTCACTATAACCGCGCCGATGGGCACCTCGCCCTTGCGCTCCGCAACCCGTGCCTGCTTTATTGCAAGGCGCATGAATTTTTGCGCGTAGCGGTCAAGCGCCGCCTGCTCTGCCTCTGCCTTGAGCCGCTTTTTTTCCAGCCGCTGCTCTCTGCTAATGCTCATATATCTCCAAACTCCTTAGGAAGGGAAAACTCCACGCCGCTCAAGTAGCCGAGAGGCGAGCCCCCGTCAAACGCCAGCGTAAGGCTGAACGCCTGAAGACGCTGATGCCTTTCCCCTATTTTTCTGTTGTATTCAAAGTTGCCGTACTTGCCGTCGCCAACGATGGGATAGCCTGCGTGCGCGAGATGCGCCCTTATCTGGTGCGTTCTGCCCGTTAGAAGCTCCACCTCAAGTGCAGAAATCCCGCCAGAGCTTTTCAAAACCCTGTAATGCGTTTTTATCTCAACCGCACCGGCGCGCCTTTCTGAATACACGGTGACCTCGCCCTTTTCGGCATCCTTTATAAGATACCCAACGAGCGTTGCCTCGCTCCTTTCGGGAACACCAACCACCTCGGTTACGTAAAGCTTTTTAAACGCCCTGCTCTTAAACCCCGCGAGAAGCTCGACCTCTGCCGCGGCGTTCAATGCAAACACGGTTATACCGCGCGTGTTTCTATCGAGCCTGTGAACGGCGCGCGCCGAAGGAATAAGGGCACGAACCTCGGAAAAAAAATCCTCGCTCGTTATGCCGCACGGCTTGTTGAACACGGCGATATTATCGTCCTGATAAACGGGAACGGGCAAGGCCTTTACGGGTGCGGGGCGGGTGTAAACCTCAATTAAGTCGCCTTTTTCGCACATTAAGTCCTCTTTCACCCTCTTTCCGTTCACCTTCACGTCCTTGTCCCTCAAAAGCCTTCGGACGGCAGAATAGGGAAGCCTTCCCTCCTCTGCAATAAGTTTTGCAAGCCTGCACTCGGCAGACGCCACAATTTTGAGCATAGCATTTCCTTTGAATTGTTTTTTTTACGACCGCGACGACCGACGCCACACTTAAAATCAGCGCCACGCCAACGGCAACCGTTCTCGCTACGCCAAAGCGAGAGATGAGCGATGCGAGAAAATATATAACGTAACCGCCCAAAAGGGCGAACAAAAACGAAAAAACCGCGTAAAACGCAGATAAACGCCCACCTACTTCCTTTGCCGATGCGGAAATTGCCGCCACGCACGGCGTATAGAACGCGATGAAAAAAAGCATTGCCGACGCCGATTGAGAGGACACTGCTCCGGCTAATCCTGACGGATAGACGAGCGCGAGCGCACTTGCAACGCCCTCCTTTGCAACCAGACCGCAAAGGGCTGCCACGGGCATTTGCCAGCCCTCAACCCCCATAGGCTTGAAGATAAAGGCCAGCCGCCTGCCGATATTGGCAAGTATGCTTTCAGATATCTCACCCTCATCCAAAAGCCTGAAGCCAAAGGACAGTGAGCGCAACAGCCATACGCACACGGATACGGCGAGAAGGACTGTTGCCACCTTTATTATAAACGTTTTTAAATAATAATTCAACTGTTTTAACACAGCCTTTGGGCGAGGAATTCTGAGCGGTGCAAGCTCGGTTATTACAGGCTGCACTCTACCGCCCTTCACTCTATCAAACACGAACGTCGCCACGAGCCCAAACGCCACGCCCAAGGCGTACAGCGCACACACGGCAACAAGCCTTTGCCTTGGAAAAAATGCCGACGCGACGAGGGCGAGCACCGGCGTTCTTGCGCTGCACGATATAAAGTGAAGGAGAAAAACCAAACGGCTCTGCTCCTCACTCTCATCCGTTGCGCGAGTGGCAAGCACGGCTGTTGCCGTGCATCCGTAGCCGGCCACGATGGGAAACACCGCTCTGCCCGACAGACCAAGTCTTTTTAATGCGCCGTCAAACGCCACCGACGCGCGCGAGAGATACCCACTCTCCTCTATTATCACGAGGCAAGCGTACATGACAGCTATCTGCGGTATAAAGCCAACCACCGCACTCACGCCGCCAAAAAGCGCCTCCCTTACAAAGCGAGCGGCGAATTCACCGCACCCGATATCGAGCATCCACCTCGCCACGCTTCTGCCGGCAATCTCGGTGAGCTTTTGCAAAAAAGTGCCACAAAACACGCCTAAACCGTACTTCCCAAACGTCAGATAAAAAGAGAAAAGCATACTTGCGGCAAACACGGCACCGCAAAAGAAAGGGTTTAAAAGCAGCTCGTCCGCGCGCGTAAGCCCACGTCCTTGAGGCGGCGTGAAATAACTGCCGTTGCCCTTTTTTGCGCGCGGCGCACACCGCCCCTCAACACACCCCTTAAGCATAGCGGCGTTAAAGTGCTTATCCAAGCGGTAACAGGGACAGCCCAGCTTGGCAGACAGAGCGGAAATATCCACTCCGCCACCCTTTCTTTCAAGCTCCTCGCACATGCTCACGAGCACCACCACGCGGATGCCCGTTGCGAGAAGCTCACGCG
>JAFVXM010000054.1 GCA_017501205.1 Clostridia bacterium | reverse complement strand
GCGCCGCGCTCTTTAAGCAGCTCCGCTGCCTTTTCGGCAGCATAGCCCTTTGCTATAGCGCCAACGTCAAGCTGCACTTTTGGATCGGAAATTAACACGGTAGCCGCCGCTTTGTCGATTATAAGCGAATTTATATCCGTGTGCAAGCTCGCATCTTGAAGCATATTGTTGTCGGGGAGCTTCGCATTTTCAGGCTCGTCAAGTCCCTCTTCGCGCGCGTCGTGCCAAAGCTTAAGCACAGAGCCCATAGCGATGTTCGTTTTGCCGCCTGTAATTGTATACATTTCTTTACAGTAAAGCAAAAAATCAATGAGCTTCGCGTCAAGCTTGATGGGCTCTTTTCCCGCGTTTTTATTAAGAGTTCTTAGGTTGTTTATCCCGTCGTATTCGTAGTATATATCAAAAAGCTTGTGATACTCCGAAAGAAGCGAGGATACCGCCTTTGCGTTTTCCTTAAAAACCTCTTCGCTGTCCCCCGCGTAAGAGAATATGGCCGACACCGTGTCAAAAAATTGATAATAGCTTTCCGACTGTGGCTCCGGCTCTTTTTGCGGGATACAGGAAATTAAGCTTCCTAAAATAAGCGTCGCGCACAAAAAAGTGCATAGAATGCTTTTAAGTTTCATTTTACTATCCTTAAAATTAAATGGGAATTTATTAAAAACAGGGCGGTATCCTGTGATGCCACCCTGTATCGCTTTATACGAAATTATCTTGCAGCCTTTGCCGCCTTTTCGAGAGCTACCTTGTATCCCTCAACTGCGATAGTGCAGCCTGCAACGTCCTTTACTGCCAAGGATGCAAGCTCGCTTGCGGTCTTTCCAACTGCGGTGTTAGCATAGGTCTGAGCCTGAACGTACCATTCAGCCTGAGCCTTTCCGTAGGCTACCATATTATAAGCGTCGCCCTGCTCAAGCTTCGTGCCCTTATAATCCATTTTGGTAGCGGAAATCTTGCCGTTTTCGTTCTTCGTGGTAGTAGCGGTAACTGCGGTTGCGTCGATAATAGCAGAAACAACCTTGCCATCAACTGTAGCAACACCCGAGAAATCGCACTCATAGTCGTACTTTGCGGTATCCTTTGAATACTTGATAGCCGCTGCAGAAACGCTTACGCCAAGCTTAATTTCGCCTGCTGCCTTGAAATCAACCTTCTTAGTGCTTGCGAAAGCCTTTTCAATAGCTAAAATAAAGTCGGAAACGTCGATGGTGCAGCCTGCTGTAAGCTCTGCGTCGGTGGGTTTACCCTCACCATTTACTGCGGTTGCCTTAACCTCTGCAAGAGTCTTTCCCTCGGCATAGTTTTCAAATGCCTCTGCCTGCTTGTACCATTCTGCAATAGCCTTGCCGTAGGTTACCATATTGTAGCTGTCGCCAAGCTCCGCCTTGGAAACGGGCGCGGTAGTAACGGCCTCACCGTTCTTTTCCTTTGCCTCAAAGTCGATAGCATCAATTCGGCAAGCAACGATTTTGCCGTCCTTGTCCGCAACAACAACTGCCGCGGTCTGCGATGATTTAGCGCTCGAAAGATCGTTTGTAACCTGAACGCCAATAGCAAGAGTGTAGTCCTTTTCTCCGCCGCCGCATCCTACGAATACGGAAAGAGCGAGAACAAGAACAAGCGCCAAAGATAAAATCTTCTTCATGGTTTTCTCCTGTTGTATTTATTTTTTTATTTAATTTTTAGTTATCTACGTTATTAGACCATATTCTGTAGCATTTGTCAATATGCTGACTTTTAAACTCTGCAAAAAAAATAAGCAGCGCATAAATGAT
>JAFVXM010000053.1 GCA_017501205.1 Clostridia bacterium | reverse complement strand
GCAATCGCCCGAAAGCATATAGCTGATTATGCCGTTTTTGAGCGGATAGTTCATAGCCGAATCAAGCTCTCCGCCCTGAAAATAACGTCTTCTGAAGCCGTAAGCAACTTTATCGGTAACGTTCTCCCAAACCTCGCCGATAACGACGGCATCAGGCTTTTCCGCCTTTATTGCAGAGCGTATCTCATCCACAAAGTCCGAGGGCAACTCGTCAACCACATCCAGCCTCCAGCCGGATGCCCCAAGACGCAAATAGTGGCGTAAAACGCCGTTTTCTCCACAAACAAACTCCCTGAAAGAGGGGCTGTTCTCGTTGGTTTGAGGCAGAGTTTTTATGCCCCACCAGCTATCGTACTCGGTGGGATGAGTGTTAAAACAGAACCAGTCGGAATACTTTGATTTTTTAGACGCGTACGCCCCGACGGACGGATAAGTGCCGTACTTATTAAAGTATACGCTGTCGTCACCCGTGTGGTTGAACACGCCGTCCAGCACCACGCGCATCCCCATCTCCGCCGCCTCGTCAAACAGCTGCTTGAGCTGCTTCTCCGTGCCGAGAAGGGTATCCACCTTCATATAGTCACCCGTATCGTAGCGGTGGTTAGAGCGCGCCTCGAACACGGGGTTTAAGTAAATTGCCGTAACGCCGAGTGATTTGAGGTAACCAAGCCTTTCAATTATGCCCTTGAGGTTTCCACCAAAAAAATCATCGTTTAAAATCTCGCCGTCAACGGGCAGATAATCGGGTATCTCTCCCCAGTCATCCCTCAGTCTTTGGCAAGGGCGCGGCTTGATATCTCCGCTGCGGCAAAACCTATCGGGAAAAATCTGATATATAACGCCGCCTTTAAGCCAGTCGGGCGTGGTGAAATCCTCGCTGTAAACGGTTAGCTGAAACTCTCCGCCGCCCTCGTAAAGGGTGCCAAAGCTTTCATCCGCATAGCCCCTTGAGCCCAGACCAAACTGCTTGCCCTCTGCCTTAAAGCAATAAAAAAACAGACCTTTTTCACGGGGGATAAAATAAAAGGTAAAGCAATTACCCGCCTTTTTCATGCGAAAATCGGTATATTTGCCCCCGTCGGGACGGATGCAAAGGAAAACCTCCCTCGCATCCGAAAGGACTGTAAGCTTTAATATTTCGTTCACCTTCGCCCCGCCCGTGGTGCTCTTAAAATACCTGTCTACGGGGTTGAATTTCATCATCATCTCTTCGTGCTTTTTAAATTCCAAATATTTTCTGCGTATTCCTTTATGGATCTATCCGCCGAGAAGCGGCCACTCATTGCAACGTTGATAAGACTCATCCTTGCCCAGCGGCGTTTATCCTTATAAACCTCGTCCGCGTAGGCGTGAATCTCCTGATATGCGCCGAAATCTGCCATGCACATATACGGATCGGCAACGGGTGACGCGTAAAGGAGATAGTTTGCAAGGTTTTCAAAGCTCGTTCCGTTAAAGCCTTGCTTGAGTGCCTCAATAACCTTCTTTAAGCGGACGTTATTATTATAGTAAGCGGTGGAGTTGTAGCCGTGCTTCCACTGATACTCAACGTCCCTCGCGGTCATGCCGAAGATAAAGATATTATCCTTACCGACGGCCTCGCACATCTCCACGTTAGCGCCGTCAAGCGTGCCTATCGTGAGTGCGCCGTTTATCATAAACTTCATGTTGCCCGTGCCCGATGCTTCCTTGCCGGCAGTTGATATCTGCTCTGAAATTTCAGTTGCGGGCATGAGCTTTTCAGACATGGTAACGCTGTAATCCTCAAGGTAAATAACGTTGAGTTTTTCGCGTAATAGGGGGGTTTTCTTAATATCCTCGGCTATGAAACAGATGAGCTTTATGATCTCCTTTGCCATGTAGTAGCCGGGTGCAGCCTTTGCCGCAAATATAAAGGTTTTGGGCTGAACGGGAAGATCCGGGTTCTCCTTAAGATCCACGTAAGCCGATATGATGTTCATCGCATTGAGAAGCTGGCGCTTGTACTCGTGCAAACGCTTTGCCTGAACGTCGAACAGCGTTTCGGGGTTGATCTTCTCGCCCGTGCGCTTGAATACGTAAGACGCAAACTGCTCCTTTTTGAGTGCCTTGATGCGGTTCATCTCATCGAGAACGGCAGCATCGTCCTTGAAGGCAGCAAAGTCGGCAAGCTTGGATGCGTCGCGCTTGAAGCCGTCGCCTATGCAATCGGTGATGAGCGAGGTAAGCTCCGGGTTGGACTGGCACAGCCATCTCCTATACGCGATGCCGTTGGTTACGTTAGTGAACTTATAGGGGGCAACGTCATGGAAGTCCTTAAAAATGCTGTCCTTAATAATATCGCTGTGCAGTGCCGAAACGCCGTTTACGTGGTGCGAGCCAACAACCGAAAGGTTTGCCATCCTCACCTGACCGTGAGAAACGATGCTCATCCTCTCAATCTTATTCCAGTCACCGGGGAAGAGATTCCACATATCCGCGCAGTAACGGCGGTTGATCTCGGTGATGATGTTATAAATTCTGGGCAGGCGGCGCTCGATAAGATCCTGATTCCATCTCTCAAGAGCCTCACTCATAACCGTGTGGTTGGTGTACGCCACCGTGCGGGTTACTATATCCCAAGCACTCTCCCAGCTGTAGCCGTGCTCATCCATAAGCAGGCGCATAAGCTCGGGTATAGCGAGTGCGGGGTGTGTATCGTTGATGTGAATAGCCGCCTTGTCGGGCAGGGTATCCAACGAGCCGTAGCGGCGAATATGCTCCGCCACGATATTCTGAAGGGATGCGGAAACGAGGAAGTACTGCTGCTTTAGGCGTAGCGATTTGCCCTCAAAGTGGTTATCCGAGGGATAAAGAACCTTGGAGATAAGCTCTGCATCGCTGTTCGCCTGCATGCTCCTCATATAGTCGCCCTGCGAGAAGGAGCGCATATCGAACTTCTGCCTGTTCTGCGCGCGCCACAAGCGAAGGACGGAAACCGCCTCGCTATCGTAGCCGGATATCATCATGTCGTAAGGAACGGCCTCGATCTCCTGATAGTCGAAGTAGTTGATCTTCATGCCGTTCTCCGTCCACTCTTCCTTAATGTGTCCGTCAAACTTAACGGTAAAGGTCTTATCCGCGCGCTGCGTCAGCCAAACCTCACCGCCGGGCAGCCAGATATCGGGAAGCTCCATCTGCCAGCCGTCCACGATCTTCTGCTTGAAAAGGCCGTACTCGTATCTTATGGAATAGCCCATTGCGGGGTAATCGCCCGATGCGAGGGCATCCATAAAGCACGCCGCAAGACGGCCAAGACCGCCGTTGCCGAGGCCTGCATCCGGCTCCATTTCGTAAAGCTCCTCAAGCGAGCTGCCGAATTCCTTAAGAGCCTCGTCCATGCCCTTATCTATGCCGAGGTTAAAGACGTTGTTTTTAAGAGATCTGCCGAGCAAAAACTCCATGCAAAGATAATACACGCGCTTTGCCTGCTGCTGCTTTACCGTTTGGTGGTATTTATTTCGCTTTTCGAGAAGAATATCCCTCACCACCATTACTACAGCCTTATAAAGCTGCTCGGTGTTTGCCTCAGCCGGCGTTACGCCAAAGTATCTTGACAGCTTGCCCTCTATAACGCTAAGTGCTTCGCTCTTTGTAAATTCAATGTTGCTCATAGGTTAGATTACCTCTTAAAAAAATTTCCTTTCCCTCTTACCAAACTATATTTTTGCCTGATTTTGTGTGATTTAGGCGGTTTTTATGTTTTTATTGCTATCCTTATAAAAGGATTGAATCGTAGGTTTTAACGTACTCTACTGCGGAGCGGCTCCAGCTGAAGTCCGCCTCCATTGCGCGCTTCACGCACTTTCTCCAAACGGGCTTGTTTTTAAAATCGCCCATGGCGCGCTTCACGGTAAACAGCATTTCGTGCGCGTTGTAGTCGCCGAAAACGTAACCGAAGCCTTCACTGTTTGAAACGTCCACAATGCTATCGGCAAGTCCGCCCGTTTTGCGAACTACGGGCACCGTACCGTAGCGGCAGGCTATCATCTGAGAGAGTCCGCACGGCTCCTGCTTTGAGGGCATTAGGAATATATCCGAGCCGGCGTAAATCTTGCTTGCGAGATCCTTGTTATACGCTGCTATAAAGCGCATCTTGCCCTGATAGCGGCTTGCGAGATATGAGAAGAAGTTTTCGTAAACGGTTTCGCCCGTGCCGAGAACTACAACCTGAACGTCCTCCTGCAAAAGCTCCTCAAACACGCATTTAACGAGATCCAAGCCCTTGTGTGCGGCAAGACGAGTTATCATTGAAACCATGGGAACGTCCTCCCTTACGGGAAGATCGAGCATAGATTGAAGCCCTGCCTTGCAAGCGTGCTTTCCGCTGAGATCGCCCACGCCGTAAACGGAGAATATCTTCTCATCCGTAGTGGGATTATAAACGCCTACGTCTATGCCGTTGAGTATACCGCACAGCTTATATTCGTTTCTCGTAATAACCTCCTGAAGGCCGTGCGCGAAGAAGGCATCCTTGATCTCCCTTGAATACGTGGGGCTTACGGTGGTTACCTTATCGCAAAGCTCTATCGCGCCCTTTAAAAGGTTGAGCTGGCCGTCAAAATCCAAAATGGGGTGACAGTATTCGGGCAAGCCGAACAGGTCGGCGAGGCACTCGTGGCCGTATCTGCCCTGATACTCTATATTGTGAATTGTAAGCGCCGCCTTGATATCGCGGTACTTGGGCTTATTTACGTACAGCGTTTTAAGATAGATTGCCGTGAGCGCGGTCTGCCAGTCGTGACAGTGAACGAGATGCGGATAAAAATCCACGAAGGGCATTATCTCAAGCGCCGCCTTTGAGAAGAAGGCAAAACGCTCGCCGTCATCAAACTCGCCGTATATCTTATCGCGGCAGAAGTAGTACTCGTTGTCGATGAAGTAGAAGGTTACTCCGTCAGCCGCGTAGGTGTATACGCCGCAGTACTGGTTTCTCCACGCGAGGGGCACGTTAAGGCTGCCCATAAAGCGGAATTTCTTTTTGAATTTCTCATCCACCTTACTGTAAAGGGGAACTACAACTCGAACGTCTACCTCGCCCGTTGCTGCGAGAGCCGCGGGGAGAGAGCCGGCAACGTCTGCAAGCCCGCCCGTTCCGCAATAGGGATTGCACTCGGACGCAACGAACATAACGCTCTTTTTAATCTTTACGCTTTCCAACATTATATATTACCTCTAAAAAAGTTGTGTTTTTGCTGTTTTTGTGCGATAAACGGGGTTTTTGCCGTTTATAGCTTGGATGATTTACGAATATAGAAGGGGTTGTTCTCACAGCCCGAAAGATGCCTTCCGTCCGTTATGAGAACGTTTTTATCGGTGATGATGCAGTTAACGTAGCTCTTCTCGCTTACGATAGTGTCCTGCATCAGCACGGAGTTGCAAACCTTTGCGCCCCTTGCAACCTTAACGCCGCGGAAGAGAACGGAGTTTTCAACCTCGCCCTCGATAACGCAGCCGTCTGCAATAATGGAGTTTTTAACAACCGCACCTGCACCGTACTTGGTGGGCGCACTGTCACGCACCTTTGTAAATACGTTGTTGTTATAGAATACCTCGCTCATCTTCTCCTTATCGAGAAGCTCCATGCTCTTATCGTAATAGCTCTGAAGAGAGGTTATCTTTGCCATATATCCCCTGTGCTCATAGCCGAGAATTCTGAGGCTGTTTACGTTTGCAGCGATGATATCGGAGGAGAAATGCACCTTGTTGTGCGCGATAGCGTCCTTAACGAGGTTGAGAAGCAGATTCCTCTTGAGCACGAAAATATTCGCAAACAGATTTATCTCGCCCTGCGCTCTGGGGCCGAAGGTAACCTCCTTCACCCAGCCCTCGCCGTCTACGCCGAGAACGATGTTATTCGTGGGGGTTATTTCCTTGGTATCCGCCTTGCCGTAAACGAGCGTTATATCCGCGCCCTTCTTCACGTGCCTTCTGATGATGGGCTCAAAGTCCACCTTGCACACGAGGTCGCAGTCGGTCATAACCACGTACTCCTCGGTGGATTTTTCAATAAAGCCTATGATGTTCTTGAGCGCCTCAAGGCGGGTGTTATAAAGACTGGTGCTCTGCTGAACGCCAAACGGCGGAAGCAAATGCAAGCCACCGTGACGGCGGGCAAGATCCCAGTCCTTACCGCTGCCGATGTGATCCATAAGCGACTGATAATTGCTCTTTGTGATGACGCCAACCTTGGTTACGTCTGAATTGACCATGTTTGAAAGAGCAAAGTCCACAAGGCGGTATCTGCCGCCAAAGGGTATTGAGCCGAGCGTTCTTTTAGCGGTAAGCTCGGGCACGTCGCCATCGTGTATATTAGAGAAAATTATACCTAAAGTGTTACTCATACCTCTACCCCCTTACTTATCCTCTGCCTCTAAAATCTCTCCGCCACCAACGGTTGCGCCCTCTGCCACCTTGTAATTGCGGCCTAAAACAGCGATTTTCGCGCGTTTTGCCATGGGCACGCCAACGGTTGCCCCGTTGCCAACGGTTGCATTTTCATCGATGATGGAGTAAGAGATCTTGCAGTTTTCGCCAACGGTTGCGCCTGCCATAATAATACTGTCCTTAACGACAGCGCCCTTCTTTACCGTTACGTTTGCCGAGAGTATTGA
The DNA here is from genome assembly GCA_017501205.1 of Clostridia bacterium. Classification (GTDB taxonomy): domain Bacteria; phylum Bacillota; class Clostridia; order Christensenellales; family Borkfalkiaceae; genus RGIG3732. Next base: position 6,284 of record JAFVXM010000053.1, on the reverse strand, counting down.
GTTTTCAACCACGCCCTCGATATCGCAGCCGAGGGAGATAATGCTGTTTAGAATAACTGCGTTTTCGCCAACCCTGTGAGGGGGTGCAATGGGGTTTCTGGAGTGGATGCGCCACGTTTTATCCGAAAGGTCGAGCGTGGGACTGTCACCCAAAAGGTCCATGTTTGCCTCAAACAGCGAGTCCACGGTGCCAACGTCCTTCCAGTATCCCTCAAAGGTGTAGGCAAACATCCTCTCGCCGCCTGCGAGCATTGCGGGCAAAACGTTTTTACCGAAGTCCTTCTGGCTGTTGGGATCGGCATCGTCCGCCTCAAGATATTTGTATAGCTTTTCAGCCTTGAAAATGTATATACCCATAGACGCGAGGTCGCTCTTCGCCTGCTTGGGCTTCTCCTCAAACTCCACGATAGAGCCGTCCTCCGCAGTGTTGATGATGCCAAACCTTGAGGTTTCCTCCCACGGAACGCGGATGGTTGCTATCGTGCAATCGGCCTCGTTATCCTTGTGGAATTCAAGCATCTTCGCATAGTCCATTTTATAAATATGATCGCCCGAGAGAATAAGCACGTACTCGGGATCGTACGATTTGATAAAATATAAATTCTGGAAAATTGCGTTTGCCGTGCCCTTGTACCAATCGGAACGGTGCTTTGCCTGATAGGGCGAAAGCACGTGCACGCCGCCGAAGTATCTATCGAGATCCCACGGCTGACCGTTGCCGATATATTCGTTCAGAGCAAGGGGCTGATACTGCGTTAAAACACCCACCGTATCAATACCTGAATTGATACAGTTTGAAAGGGGAAAGTCTATAATCCTGTACTTTCCGCCAAAGGTTACCGCAGGCTTTGCAATTTTGGTTGTCAGCGCGTAAAGCCTACTGCCCTGCCCTCCGGCAAGAAGCATAGCAACGCACTCTTTCTTTTTATACATAATTCCTCCATATCATACGCTTTTCATCGCGTTATTTCCATTTTTTGTGCGAAATAGGGCACTTTTTTATTTTACTTCTCTTTTATCCTCTGCAAGAACATACCCGAGAAGCGGTTAAGGCTTACGCAAATTGATTTGCTTTTACCCTGCCACCCCTTGCGTGAGGGGTTGAATATCCTGCGCGAAAACAGCTCGTCACCGCCATACCTCGCGCTATCCGAATTGAACACTACCTTGTACTTATCGCCCTCAACGCCTATGCGGTAATCCTCTCTCTCAACTCCCGAGAAGTTAATAATAACGATCACCTCGTTGCCCTCGGCATCCATACGCCTGTATGAAATAACGTTGTTATCACGGTCGTCGGAAACGATCCACTCAAACCCGTCCCAAGAGCTTTCAAGCTGCCAGAAGGCAGGCGTGTCCTTATAAAAATGGTTTATATCCTTAAAAAAGTCCCTGAGCTTTTCGTGCTTTTCGTAGCCGAGCATAAAATACTCTATCTGCGAGCCGAAATCCCACTCCTTAAACTGACCTATCTCGTTGCCCATAAACATAAGCTTTTTGCCCGGGTGGGACATCATGTAGCACATAAACGCCCTCACGTTTGCAAACTTATCCTCATACGAGCAAGGCATTTTATCCACAAGCGAATGCTTGCCGTGAACGACCTCATCGTGCGAGATGGGCAAAATATAATTCTCCGAAAACGCGTACATCATCGGGAAGGTGAGCTTGTTGTGCTCGTGCTTGCGGAAGTACGCATCCGTCTGCATATACGAGAGGGTATCGTTCATCCACCCCATATTCCACTTGAAGTTAAAGCCAAGCCCGCCCATGCTCGTGGGCTTTGTTACCATGGGCCACGCGGTAGACTCCTCTGCCACCATAAGTGCGTAAGGATAGTTTGTGAATATTGCGCCGTTAAGCTTTTGAAGGAAGGCTATCGCTTCCAGATTCTTGTTGTTTCCGTACTGGTTTGGCAGCCACTCGCCCGGCTTTTTATCAAAATCCAGATACAGCATTGAAGAAACGGCGTCCACCCTGAGCCCGTCGATATGGAATTTATCGAAGAAGAACATGGCGTTGGAGATCAAAAAGCTCTGCACCTCAGGCCTGCCGTAATCAAAACGGCGGGTACCCCAGCCCTTATGCTCCATCCTGTCCCACCCCTGATTTTCGTATAGGGGCTTGCCGTCAAACTCGTAAAGCCCGTGCTCATCCTTGGGGAAGTGCGCGGGCACCCAGTCCAAAATAACGCCGATGCCGTGGCGGTGGAACTCGTTCACCATAAACATAAAGTCGTGCGGGGTGCCAAAGCGCGAGGTGATTGAATAATACCCCGTAACCTGATATCCCCAGCTGCCGTCAAACGGATACTCGTGCAAGGGCATAAGCTCAACGTGGGTGTAGCCCATGCTCTTAACGTACTTTACAAGATCCTTTGCTATCTGGCGATAGTTCATGTAGCTGCCGTCTGCGTTCCTCTTCCACGAGCCGAGGTGAACCTCAAACACGTTCATCGGTGAGCTGTAAACGTCAGCCTTACTGCGCATTTTGCAGTATTCCCCGTCCGTCCAGTTAAAGCCGCCAAGGGGGTAAATCTTGCTTGCCGTGCCGCTTGGCGTTTCGCTGTGGAAGGCATAAGGATCGGATTTAAACACCGTGCCGCGCGATGACGTTACGGCGTACTTATACTTCTCGTACTTGCGAAGCTTTGGAATAAAGCACTCGTAAATACCGTTATCACTGATAAGCTCCATCGGATTTTTGGTGGTATTCCAAAAATTAAAAGAGCCCACTACGGAAACGGACGTTGCGTTGGGTGCCCATACCCTGAAATACACACCCATCTTGCCGTTTTTTTCCCCGAAATGTGACCCTAAAAATTCGTACGTCCTGAAGTTCGTACCCTGATGAAACAAATATATTGGTAATTCGTATTCGCTTCTCATTTTTTCCTTGCCGCCCTTGCCAAAAAATTTGCAAGCCCTGCCCTGCATCCTCGCGGTAATTATATTATACAATACTTTATAAGCTTTTTCAATACTTTTTTTAAAATTTATTGTGTTGTTTTGGTGAAAAAACACAGGATTAGTGTGTTTTATACGCTATATTGTTAATTTTTAACAATGTGTGTATGAAATATAGTAAAAACAAAAAGACAAAACGGCAGAAAATATCCTTCAAATTATGCCGCAAAAAAATTGTGTTAAAATTTAACACTTCCACTCTTGCTCCAAAAAGTCCCAAAAAAGGCAGGTGTTTTTGCATATAAAAACAAATTCAAGCATTTTGTACGCGGGCGAAAAACAACGCGTAATTTTTTTGGCAAATTTTGTCATAGGCATTGACAATAGCATATATATATGCTATAATGTCAAAAAATCGGCGGGATGCCGAGCCCGAAAGGGTAAAAAAAATATGGAGGTATAAAATAATGAAAAAAACAGCACAAAACTTGCGATTATCGCACTAACACTGCTTTTTGGCTTTTCTGCCTTGTTTGGCTTGCAGAACAAGCAAAAAGCATACGCTCTATCGTCCGCTTACAACCCTGTAAACGAAACGGTATACTACTTCTTTGACTATTTCCCATCTGTTCTCAAAAAAACACTTGTGGATAGCGAAGACACTTCCGACTACGACATTGTTTACGACCACACAACCGCAGCTTCGGATAGTGATCTTGATTTAATGATAAACTTAGGCTACTTTTCCGGCTTTGGCGAGTACGCACTCGTTATCATTGATTTAAAGCTGTTTACACCAAGCGCAGGCGTGGTAAACTCCCTTGTTTCTGTTCTTGACCAGCAAGGATGTGAAATTATTTTCGTATCCCTAAAGCCCGCAAGCTATTACAGCAACGCATGGTTTTTAAGCACGGTCAGTTATCACCAAACCGATTACTCCCTGTTGAGGGACTTTGCCTTTAAATCCTTCTCAGATCTCTCTGTGGATCAATCTTTCCCCTTCCAGGACAGCATTATTTTTATTGACCGCAGTCTGTTTAATATTGATGCCTGCACAGATTACACGTTGGCACAAAAGCGCACGGCATACCCGTTTTTAGATCAGTTTTTAACAGAACTTGAGGATTTTTTAGAAGCGCGTTACAGAGAAGATAACCCCAACACATCTACCCCCACGTTGCTTGAGCTTCTCAATATGTACAACATAAGGTTAGTAACCTACAGCGCCGTGCATAATTGCTTTGTCAATATAATTTCAAACACCCTGTATGCTGAAGCAACGGATGTAACCTCACTGTACGAGGCTATATCCACCGATCCTGCCCCCAATGAAAGTTTTATCGATCCAAACTTTGCAGCCTTTGGGCTTTGGCAGCTTTGGGATGACGAGCTTTATGACGTAATTGACGAGGGACAGGAAACGTACGAAATTTTCCTCGTTTATCTTTTGCTTGTTGATGACCTTGAAGAAAGTGAAGACGGAATAGATATTACATATATATACGATGGCTCTCTCGACGACGACGGAAGCAGTATGCCTGAAGACTGTGCGAACTTACTTTCTTTAATTACAAGCATACTTAACGCGAGGGGGTAATTATGAGAGCAAATAAAAAGCTACTCTCTGTTGTTGCGGTAGCTATTGTTTTTGCAGTTTTGTTTATTTCATCCTCCTGCGCGGTAAAAAAGCTTGATACCCCTAAAAATCTTCAATTTGCAGACCGAGTTCTCAGCTGGGAACCTGTTGACGGGGCGGTGGAATACGTAGTTAACCTCAACGGAAAGCATTACGCAACCACAACGGAGTGCAGCCTGCCACCTATACTTGAGCTTACCGAGGGCGACTACACCTTTGACGTAAAGGCAATTGCAGGCGGCAAAAAAACCGAGGATTCCTCCTATACCTCAACAACCTTTTCACTTGATACGCCGGTGGAAAGCGGCTATGACGAAAACGGCTATTATTACACCCTGCTTGAGGACCGCACGGGCTACGAGATTACCCGCGGCAGGCAAAAGCTGCCCAAGGGCACGCTGAGGATACCCGATTTTTTTAACGGCTACCCCGTGCTTAGCATAGGGGAAAAGGGCTTTGCCGACGTTGTGTGGCCTACTAGTTTTTATGATCCAACTATCAGAATTGCCACTTGGTTTGATACGTTTACACATAACTACAATATTACCGAAATAGTTTTCCCTAAATACCTGAAAACAGTAAAAAAGCGCGCTTTTGCTTTTAATTCCGCAGTGGAGAGCATAACCCTCCCCTCAACCGTTACGGAGCTTGGGGAGGAAAGCTTTTCTCCCATGCTAAACCTAAGGCACCTTGACCTTGGCAAGGCAACGGGGCTAAAGGAAATACCCGATAGCTGCTTCAGAAACGTTGGGATAGAGGAGCTTATTCTCCCCCCAAACTTAGAGGTTTTGGGACCGGGTTGCTTTTGGCTGGATATTAGGGACCCCGAAACCTTCAGATACAACGACGGTTATGAGATAGAAAAGTTTGACGATTTACTCACCACCGTTGTTATGCCCGAGCCTCTTAATTATATGAGCGGAGGAGCCTTTTGTCACAGAGAAAGCATTGAAACTGCGATCTGGCCGGAAAACTGCTTGGTTGAGTTAGGCGGTTTAGCTGAGTCAAAATGGATAAAAAATTTGCCAAGTGGGGAATATATGGTTGGAAGCGTAATGATAACCTATATTGATGACCCCAACTTGCCCAACGGCAGTGTGGACTACGTTGTTCCCGACTACGTTACGCATATCAAAAATCTCGCAGCAAGTAATCTTCGATCCATCTATATCCCCGACGGCGTGTCAATAGAAGGTGCAAACGGGCAATATTTCGAGCATATACGACTGCCTGCCGATAAAACGGAATATGAGCCGGAGTTCTTCTCCGGCACCACCTCACTGAAGACCGTGGAGCTACCCTACGGCACCACTGCGATAAGCGAAAAAATGTTCTACTATTCAGGGATTGAAACCATAACCCTGCCCGATAGCATAACCGAAATCCGAAAAAACAGCTTCACGCGATCTAATCTTGAAGGCATAGTGTTTTCAAAAAATCTAAAGGTGATACACCCTTCTTCGTTTAACTACACTAAGCTTAAAAGCATTGATCTGCCCGATTCTCTTGAGGTTATCGGGGAGTCTGCCTTCAGCCAATCATTGTTGACCGATATATCCATACCCGAGGGCGTTAAGGAGATAGGGAAACACGCATTTTACGCAAGCACGCTAAAATATGCAATTTTGCCAACGTCTCTTGAAAGCGTTGAGAACCCGTTTGGAAATCTTAGCTCAATTAACGGAAGAAACGCTATGGCGGAGTTTGAGTACGTTTTCTTCCGCGGAACGCCCAAGCAATGG
>JAFVXM010000052.1 GCA_017501205.1 Clostridia bacterium | reverse complement strand
GAAGGCGACGTTATTATCGTTACCGTAACCGCAGAGGACGGAACCGTTAAGAACTACGTTATCACCTACGAGATCGAAAAGAACAGCGACAGCACCGTTAAGAGCATTTCTATCGGCGGCACTGCTATCGAATTGGAGGCAGGCAAAACCGAATACAACTTCACAATGCCCGCGCACGAGCAGTATCCTGCAGCGTCTGCAGTGGTTGCTATCACCAACGATGAGTTCGCAACCGCAGAGGTAGCCGTAGGAAACGGCAAGGTTACCGTTACCGTAACCGCAGAGGATGGCAGCCAGACCGTTTACACCGTAAACGTAACTCTCAATCTTTCCTCTAACTCCGTACTTTCTTCCATCACAGTTAAGGGACAGGAAGTAGCAGGCGTTAACGGCGAAACCTTTGAATACACCTTTGAAACCAACGAGGAGATCACTGAGGCTGACGTTGAGTTCGTTTGTGCAGACGAGTATGCAAACGCATCCTACGTGTTCGAGGATGGCAAGGCTGTTATCACCGTAACCGCAGAGGACGGTAGCCAGTCCGTTTACACCGTTACCTTTACCGAAAAGGTTGAAGCTTCCGGCTGCGTTGGCGCAATGGGCGCAGGCAGCATGATTTTTGCAGGTATCGCTATGGCGGCTGCAATGCTTTTGAAGAAGAAGGAAAACTAAACTGATTTTTAAGGAGATTATCTGCCCCCAAAATTCAGGGGGCAGATAATCAAATTTAAACTATAAGTGCTTGATTTTGCGTGATTTATGGGGCTTTTTGCTCAAACTAACAACTACGAGGTAGTAAAATGAAAAAGAGAATTTTGAAGGCTTTTATCCTTTTTGCTTTGATGTTTACCGTGTGCTTTAATATGCTTGCATGCGGAAATAAAACTGGCGGCGGAACCGGTGACGGGGGAGACAGAACCCGTCAGAAAACAATAAGCTGGCTTCACATTTGGCCTGAGCATTCCGCGGCAATGACTAAGATCGCAAATAATTTTATGTCGGAAAACCCCGATATAAAAATCGAAATACAGCAGAGCACGCACGGCGACGTTGCGAGCTATCTTAATATGCAGGTGTTCTCCGGAACGATGCCTGACGTGTTCTTTTATTGGACTCATCAGATTTCACCTTACGTTGATTACGACGCCGTTTTAGACCTAACGCCCTACGTTAGCGGCTGGAAGGAAACGTTTATAGACGGCGGTACGTCCTGGGATATAGCTAAGATCGGAGGCAAGTACTATAGCGTGCCCTTCCGCTCAACCGCCTACACGATCGTTTACAATAAAACTCTTTTGGAAACGCTCGAGGTAGAGGTCCCCACCACTATTCAGGAGATGGAGGCAGCGCTTGAAAAGATACGCAAAAGCGTGCCTAATCAGTCCTTCGCGCCCCTTGCTGCAACCGGTATTGCAGGCGGCACTCTCCCGCAGATTCACACGGCGCTGAACAGCTTTGTAGCTCTTCAGACCGAGCAGTATTTGGATCCCGCATTCAAGTCTAACCTTATCGATGACGACGCAACTGCAAACCAGCTTGGAGCAAAGGTGCTCGATAAGCTTAAGGACTGGGTTGGTAAGGGTTATTTTGGCTATGCAGAGGGCAAGAGCGAAAGCACTGCAATAACCAACTTCGTTCAGGGTAACGCAGCAATGGTTCTTATGAATAACAACAACCTGTATCTTCTTGAGGATATGGACGAGGAGATCGAGATAGGCTTTATGGCAATCCCCGCGCCCGTAGGTGTTGATTATACTTATGTTTTCGGCGGCTTTGACGGATTTAGCATCGCAAAGAATACGAGATATCCCGAAGAGTGCGTGAGGTTTTTGAAGTATTTGACCAGCCTTAACGTTCAGCAGCAGTTTGCAAACAGCGAGAGCAGCATTATGGCAGTTGACGGCGTCGTTTATTCCGATCCCGATCAGCAGGCTATGAGCGTTGCTATGAAGGACATGGGCAATTCTCTTTTATCTCAGCCCGACGCTAAGTTTGACGTTGGAAGCTACGGCGACCAGAACAACAGCTTGGTTCTCAATTACATTTTGGGTAAATCAAATTCAACCGCAATGCAGGTAATTCAGTTGATAGAGGAAAACAATGATAAGGCTGTTGCAGATGCAGGCCTCAAGCGCGTTGCAAGAACGCATCCCTATCCGCAAAACGTAGATTATTCTTGGCTTGAAATACTTTAATCGCCCGTCGGCAAGGAGATAACTGATGGCAAGAAAAAAGGACGTGTTAATCAAAAATCGCAATCTGTGGGGGTGGGTATTCAGCATCCAAACGGTTATTGCGATTTTGGTTACACTTATCTATCCGCTTGTTTATGCGGGCGTGTTGAGCTTTACGAACGTCAGGTTTACTACCGTTAATTTCGAGTTCGTAGGGTTTGATAATTATAAATGGCTGTTTACAGAAAGTGCCTTTTTCGCAGATCTTTGGGTAAGTATCGCGTTTGCCGTGGTGTCTACCGCAGTTCAAACCGTGCTTGGCTTCCTGTTAGCATTTATGCTGTACTTTATGAAAGGCAAGGTTCAGGGATTTTTTAAAACGGCGCTATATTTGCCCGTTATTCTTCCCACGGCGGTTGTTTCGTCTATGTGGATGATTATACTTGCCGGGGATGAATTTGGCGTTCTCAACGTGCTTTTTGGTCTTACTGATCCGCCCTTTCAATGGCTGGGCGATAAGACCATAGCTTTTTGGGCAATCGTAATTATCAACACGTGGCGATACTACGGGATAACCATGGTAATTTATCTGGTAAACATGAGCGCCGTCCCCAAGGAGGTCGTTGAATCTGCTGAGGTAGAGGGGGCAAGCAGAGGGCAGATTATGCTTAGGATTATAATACCGCTCGTCATGTCTGCAACCTCGCTCAATATTATATTATCAATGATAGGTGGAATACAGTCCTTCGACCTTTTCTACCTATTCCAAACTAACGGTAATCTGACACTCGACCTCACTCCTGTTGGTGTGCTCATCTTCAAAACGGGCTTGGGCAGTACTAATTTAAGAAATATCTATCTGGCAAGGTCGGTCACAATGTCCATCGTTCTAACGCTTATAATAGCTACGGTAACGGTGCTCATCAACAAGGTTTTTTCAAGGTCGGAGGATAAATAATTATGGCAACGACTTATAGAAAAAGCATAAAAAGCAGAATAGTTCAGATATTGTTTTTCCTTATGCTTGCGTTAATGCTGTTGGCGGTATTCCTTCCGTTGCTGTTCGTTCTGAACACGTCGTTTAAGGATCCCGTTGAATATATGCTTAACCCTGTGGGTATAAACCTTTCGGCACTTCGCCCGCAAAATTACGCCGATGTTCTCAACGCAAATAACCTTGTAAGGTCAATGATAAACAGCGTGATAGTAACGGGCTTTGCCGTTTTATGCTCTGTAATTTGCACGGCACTGATATCGTTTGCTATCGGTGTGCTTAATTTTAAGGGCAATCAAATAATCTATTTTATAGCAATATGCTCAATGTTTTTGGCTGGGGAAATCACTATGATCCCCATGTATATGCTATATAAAAAGCTTAACCTTATCGGCAAGATATGGTCGCTTATTCTGCCGAGTATTTTGGGGCTTCCGGGCCTTGGAATAATGGTGGGAAGCAGCTATATCAGAGGCGTCCCCAAGGAAATACACGAGGCGGCGTTTATCGACGGTGCAAGCGTGCCGCAGGTGTTTTTCAAAATTGACCTCGTTATGCTCGTGCCCGTGCTGGCACTCACCGCGGTAATGACCTTCCAGGGCAACTGGGGTAACTTCCTGTGGCCGTACGTTACGGTTTTAAGTAACAAGGATGCCCACACCTTTGCAATAACGCTTTTACAGTTCAAATCTCAAAACGCATCTATGTACGGGCAATATTGTGCAGGTCTTGTTATTATGACGTTACCTATAGTTATCGTTTACTGCTTCTGCTCAAAGTACTTTATGGAAGGTATGGCGGCAGGCTCGGTAAAAGGTTAATTAGAAAAATAAGGAGTTATTTATGAGAAAAGGAAAACTTGCAAGGCGCTTTGCATCGGTGGTTTCCGTTGTGATGGCTTTTGCTCTTTTGTTTACGTTTTTTGTAGGCTGCAACAAGAATAAAAATAAAACCGAGCAGACGGATAAAATGTCTGATCAGCTCGTTACGCAGCTATATAATGAAAAGGATTTGTATCACGATCAGGCGTATAGTTATATGAGCCCGTTGGAGCCCACAGCTAACGACGCGGTGACTTTGAGGCTAAAATGCCTTTACGGCTCAACCCGTTCGGCAAAGATATGGTATACTGAAAACGTCGGCTCAAACTGCAGCTTCAGCTCCGTTGATATGAGGTTTGAAAAATCTGACGTAAACCGCAAGTACGAGTACTGGGTAGGCACCATACCTGCGTCGGGAAAGACAAGGAGATACCACTTCTCCTTAACTAACGATAAAGAAACCGTTTACTATACCTTCCAGGGTATTTTTGAAGAGCCCGTAACCTCATCGGACGTTGACTGGCTGATTATGCCGGATTTTAAAACCCCCGATTGGAGTAAGGGCACAGTTTGGTATTCGGCAATGCCCGATAGCTTCTTTAACGGAAACGTCCTCAACGATAAAACGGGCGGCACGTTTGCTGATGCGTGGGGTAATTATCACACCTCGATGGGCGGCTATTTTGGTGGCGATTACGACGGATTAGAGGCAAAAATCGATTATCTCAAGCAGCTTGGTGCAGACAGCCTGTTTATCAATCCTATATGGATCACAACCCATCAGGCAGGCTACGGTGCGTTTGACTTTATGCAGTCCGATTCCGCATTTGGAAGCGAGGAGATGCTTATAAGGCTTACCGAGGCTTTGCACGAGCAGGATATGGAAATTATGCTTGACGGCGTTTTTGAATACATAAACGTTTCAAACATACTTTACAATCAGGCAAAGAATTATCCGTATTTGGATGGCGCGCTGTCGCCCGATGATACGTGGTATGATTTCGTTCAGAGGAACCCGAACGGAGAGGCTATTTACAGTCAATGGGGTTCGCCGTTGATCAACTTCTCCAGCGAGATAGTTAGAGATTACGTTTACAGAAACCCCGATTCCGTTATGCAGTATTATATTCGCGAGGTAGGCATTGACGGCTGGCGTATGGACGTAGGTAACGCACTTTCGGGTAGCGATAAGGATAATTTCGGAAGGTCCACGCAAATTCTCCGCGATATGCGCAAATACGTTAAGCAGGCAGATGAGGATGCGCTTTTCCTCTCCGAGCACGCAAACGGCGATCAGTTTGATTATATTCTCGACTCCAAGTGGAATTACTCCTTCGGTTACGCTATCCGCGACTGGGCGGCGGGCCTTTCTAACCCCAGTGTGCTTATGGAAACGCTGGAAAACGGCGTTTTAGGCCTTCCCAGAAGCGTTGCTAACTCGAGCTACAATTTCCTCACCACGCACGATCTTCCCAGACTTTTAGATATTGCAAACTACGAGGGCGGAGATAAGACGAGCACCTTTAACGCGGCAAACCTTTTGATGTTTACCTTTGTAGGCTCACCGTGTATTTATTACGGCGAGGAGATAGGTATGCACGGTCAGCACGTTATCGAGGATACGAAAGCGCAGTCCTTCTGGAATTCTATGGACTGGGACGAAACTGACGTAAATTACGAAATATACAATATGACCAAGGCACTCGGTAGCTTAAGGCGTGAATATCCCGCCGTATTTAAGGACGGCGCGTATATGAATATTTGCTCCGAAACTGGTGCAAACAACCCCGCAGGCATCATCTCCTTTGCGAGATTTGGTGAGGGCGGAAGCGTAATAAGTGCCGTAAATCCCACAAATTCCGTGGTTAAGGGCTTTACTCTCGATATAGGAAAGCTGGATATTAAAAACGGCACAACACTCACTGATTATCTTACCGGCAGAACGTACACCGTCGTTGACGGAAAGGTTACCATCGACGTATATCCCGGTGGCTCCGTGCTCGTAACGGGCGGTGCGTCGGCAGGTGCGGTTGGCGGTATGCTCAAGGGCAAAGTTGGAAATGCAGAATTCTCTGCCGTTGCTCTCGAGAGCGGTATTTCCGTTTCCGGTAACGGCACGGTCGCAGGTAGCAGCGATAACTTCGGTTTCGTTTACAACAACGTATTCGGCAATTCAAGCGCATCCGTAACGCTTGGCGAGGGCGATTATATCCTGATGCTTCGCGACGGATTTGCCCAGGATGACGCCTTTTACGGGGTTAAGATCTCCGGCAATAAGGTTCGTGCCCTCACGAGAAAGGGCAAGGGCGAAAGCGCAAGCTTCTTTACAACCAGACAGTTTGCGGCAGGTGACGTGGTTACCGTTGAGAGGAGTGACGAAAACACCTTCTGTTACACGGTAAACGGCAAGCAGTACGATATAACCGCTGTTGACGCAGATTATTATATGTACGCAGGTATATGCGTGAGCGGCAAGGCAACGGTAAAGGGATTTAGATACAGCCAAGAGGCGCAGCAGAGAAGCACGGCCTTTGAAAACGGCATAGGCTCGTTTACTTACGTTGACGGTGGATATACGGCAAACGGTGGCTTAACTCTCCTTGGCGCTAACGGAAAATCGGCGTTATACGCACCTATTGAAATGTGCGATTTCACCGTTAAAACGCAGCTTTCAAGCGCTGTTAGCAGTGGCTATGCAGGAATAGGTATCGGCTTTGCGGATGATTATATCTTCCTCGGAAGGCACGCGGGGAGAATAATTGCGGCACACGTAACGAACGGTGACTACGCTGTGTACGGAAGCATCGGCGACGTTAGCGGAAGCGTGAGCTTGCAGCTTGAAAAGGTTGCTAATGCTTATAGGGCTGTGGCGATCGACGGTAACGGAAACGTAACCGTGGTTGCGGAGGATATTTTAGCAAATTACTCCAAG
>JAFVXM010000051.1 GCA_017501205.1 Clostridia bacterium | reverse complement strand
TTTGAGAAAGCAAAAAGGAGGGTAAAATACCCTCCTTTTGCTTTTGATTTGCGGCAAAACGCCGCTGTGGTGGAGCATATTCAACGAAAATCGAACCGTTATAACTAATCACGCCCGTGGCGTGTATATAATCAAAACGAAGTTTTGCATATCATCAACACAACGTGTTGTATATCATCAAGTCGCAGAGGAATACACGCTGGCGCGTGATGATATGCACCTTCGGTGATGAGATACAGACTAAAGTCTGATGATATACCAAGTCTGCGACTTGGATAAGAAAAACCCTCACCCTGTTCGGATGAGGTTTTTTCTGGTGGAGCAGGTAAGTGTCGAAATGGGCATACTTCACACACCATCAAAACCCACGATTTTGTGCGTTTTGCGCCACTTTTTGGATGTTTTAGCTTTGTTTTTTATGTTTGCAAAAACAATACTTACATCTTGATTCCGTACCCACTTCACTCACCGTCTGCCATAAAACCACCACTTAACTTAACAGACAATTCTGAAAATTCAAATATTTGCTTATCCGCATTAGTGCCTCTAAATGCCTTAATAAACGACTTAATCCTTTCGTAGATACGATTTGCGAGGGATTTATTTTTTGCCGTTAAACGAGCAATACTGTCTTCATTTCCAAGTATTTCTTCGGCAATATGGGAAACAAGCTCGGAGTATGCCTCTGTTTCTTTTGCATTAAGCTTTTCTCCGCTCTGCACCTTACGCAAAACGTACTTAACATCATCAGCCGTAAAGCCATAGCCTTGCTTTGCAATCGCCTCTGCCGCTCTATTAACTGCTTCGGTATCTTCGGTTAAGAAGGATGCGAAATCGTTATACTCTTTGCTACTATGCGGTTTGCTTTTATTTTACTATATCGATAACAGGGCTTGCCAAAATACCTGTTTTTCTAAGGCGATACTCGTAGCGGAACCATTCATCGGGGGCCTGCCAATCGGAAGGGCCGTACCAAGTGTGCGCCTCGTTGCCGTTGTGCAGACTGCCAAACGTGTTGATGAGCGAACCGTAAAGCTTAAACTCAACGTTGTGCGTACCCTTTTCAACGTCCGTATAAACGGCGAATGGCGAATACGCCACAATACCTAAATCCTTGCCGTCAACGAAAACCCTTACGCAGGCACCAGCATAGCCATTAAGTCTTATACGAATACGTTGATTGCTTTCAGCTTCGTACACAGTTTTGTAGGTTACGTTACCACCATAGAACGGGAAGCCCTGCGGGCATAAATCGCCAAAGCCTATTTTATCAGCAATTGGCACAAGATACTTTTGCGTACCCTTAAGCTCAACGCCAAAATAACCGATAACGTAAGATGCTTCCACAAAATCCCTAGCGCCAAACGGGGTGGTTATTTCCACAACGTTTTCACCAATTATGGGATTTGGCAAAGCGACGGTTTTAATATCCTTATCCCTAAAATAACCAACGGGAGAGGAAGAAACAGGAGTGCCGTTAAAGGTTATTTTTGCACGCTCCACATCCTCGGTTGCAAGCAATAACCCCTCTAAATCGCACAAAACATTGAATTTATAGCGAACGGTAACGGTATGCTCAAAGGGCTTGCTTTCCATAACCCACGGCTGACAGCTTGTTGTGGGATAGCCAAGACGCGCCTTTGATTTATCGGAAATTCTTACAACCTCTTCATTCAAGGTAAAGGGCTCGTCATCGATGTGATAGTCAGCAATATCCAAGAGCAAAACGTTGCCCTCCTCCAAAGTATAATCCATAGGAACAAAGAAGCGTGTTGTGCCGTAAATTCTTTCGTCCTCAATGACAATTTTGTTTTCGCATGATTTTTCTGAAAGGTTAATCAACAAACTATCACTTGCGTAAACACGCTTGGTTATAACAGTGTTTCCGTTTGAGTAGTAGTAGCCAAGCTTTTCAGTTTTACCCGTAACGGTATTATATAAAGTGGGCGTATATTCGCCACGAACCCTCACGCTTATATCCTGCCAGATCCCAACGTCAGCAGTATATCCTGCAATCGTCTGCTCCATTCTGGCGATAAACAACCATTTTTCATCGCCATCGCTTCGCAATGCGTAGAGCATATCCTTTGCCGTCTTACCGTCCTTTCTGATAATTGCAACGTCACGCACACAATCAAGTGCGGTGATTACTGACGTTTCGCTAAAGGGGATACACTCGCAGCTCGATGCGAGCTTAAGAGCTAAGTCAGAAGGAATGGCATCTACGAATTGAGGCAAGGAGCCTGCAAAGATTACCTTTCCGCCAAACGATACGAATTTAGATAGTATTTCGACGGTTGTAAAGCGAAGAGTTTGAGCTGAAGGAACTAAAATCACATCGTAGTTCATCGCCCCAACAGTGAGTTTTTGTGTGATTTCGGCCATTTGTTCCGGTAATGTAGATTCACAAACGAAATCAAAATCAATATGATTGGAAAGCAACCAACGGGTTAAATTTTCAAAATCAGCATCCAAGCTTTCACGGATATTGGCAGTGTTTTCGTTAGGGCCAAGGTTAATCCACATGCTTTCAACCGTGTGAATTACACCTACCCGAACCTCTGGCCTGCCCCTCGTGAGCACTGTGCCAAGCCTTGCAAAATGATCCTCTACGTAAGGATATTCCTTATACCAAGGCACCTGATAGTTCATCGTTGCGGGATAGTCCCTTTTAGCAGAGCCCTTCATGGAAACCCAGGAAAGATGCGGAACACGCAGGGTTACACCAAGCGCAGCCTGCCAATCGCCCTGGAATTTATGACCCCTAAAATCAAAGTCCCAATTAGTTACGCCGTAAAGCTCACTCATCATTCCAGCTTTACCGTACTGATGAACAGAGGACTGAGCCTGCTTTGCAGTGTTGAAGCAACGCTCGTTACAGAGCATATCTATACCGGGAATTCCAAAATGAGCGTAAGCCCTCATTGCCTCACCAATTGCACAGGCTTGGCGATAAAGGGTGTCCTCCTCCATCATATGTCCAGTCAGAAGCAAGCCGTTATCAGAACACCACTTACCATAGTTTTCGGCAAAGCAAGCTGTAAAGCGTGCACAAATAAAGTCATGGAAGTTGTACCTGATTTTTGACGGCTTACCGTTTGGCAGATTCCAGAAGACCTCAGGCAATCCCTGCAAAAGGCTTGCACCATACTTTAACTGATAGTCAGCCTCAGCCTCCTCGTACCACGGCATAATTGCCTCGCCTTCACTAAACGCAGAGGATAAAGGTTGCTTTATCATAAAGCGAGGCTCATCGGTAAAGATTGAAGGAACGCTTTTACCAAAGCTTTTGCCAACACTTTTTTTATACTGCTCGTATGTGATTTCAATAAATTTATCAATTGCTTTTTTAGAAAGAGTGTTTACGTACGCCTGCCTGTTAAACCAATCAGAGCATTCAAACGTCATGAAATAAACGTAACGTTTTAAATTACGGGCGGTTTCATCCTCTCCTATCATATTATAGGAAACAAGCTCGCCGTCATCGTTAAGCGCTATATCGTAAGCGGCTAAAAAAGCAGGCTTGCCAGTTGCAAGCGCATCTGAAAAGCTAACTGCATCTGAACGCTTTTTAGAGCAGAGCGTTATATAGCGCATACGGTTTTCAACGTCCTTGGTAACCAATCCGCCTGCAAATCCAGAGGGATACTTATCTTCATCGTAAAGATAAGCAAACATTCCCTCCTTCTCGGCCTTATCAACACACGCCTCCACAAGCGACATAAAGTCTTTGCTTAAGTATTCGGTCGCCATACCATCACGACAATGAATGTGGAAGCCACCCATTCCCATCTCCTTAAGGCGTTCAATTTGCCAAAGTAGTTCATCCTTGTTTAGAACGCAGTTCCAAGCCCAAAACGGCGCAGCACGGTATTCGGCAGTTGGGTTTTCAAAAAGTATTTTATCTAATTTTTTATCCTTACTTTTTTCGTACATATTGTTATACATCCTTATCTTTAAGCAATTGTTCCAAACTAACCAGCTTAAAAAGTAATGAGTTTTCCGTATAGAAATAGTGATTTGAGGCCTCGAAGCCTATTCTTGAATCCTGCGAAATAATTTCATACAACTTTTGAGTTAAAATGCGCTCTCTTTCAATTAAAGGCACAAGCTCCTGCAGGCTGGACTTACCCTTTAAGGAATTGAAGCAAACCTGCAAATACGTGGACTCAAAATGAATGCCACAAACAGTTGCAAAACGCAGAATTTCTGCGATTTGAGGGGTTTTATTACAAGCAGAGAGCATATCAACGCCTTTATTCCATTCCTTTGAAAGCATGCCCAGCTGAGAAGTAAAAACATCCAAGGGATAAACACCACGCCAGGTTTTTACGTCGTCAAAGGGAAAGCCCACCATTGTTGCTTCACGCTCGGTATTCTGATAGTACCACGGGTTTGCAGCGCCCACGTTAAGTGGGCTGAAGTAGAGAAGATTGACGTCAAAGGGAAGATTGGTAAACGCAGAGCAAAGTTGTTTGATTGCGTCGTGAACTGGTTCAGCTTGACCGGCAAACCTTTCCTTATACCAATCAAAAAGATTAAATTCGTTTTCAAATCCAACACGCATAGCAAGCTCAAGCGAAATAGACGGATATCCACCGAGCGTCCACGAATACATATAGCCCTTAACGCCGTCATTGCGCAGAGTAGAAACGTGACCTACTACCAAATCAAACACTGGAATACACGGCACGGCAGAGCATTCCCAGCTGTTGTTAATTTGCACCTTTGCCAAAACGGAATGCCCCATTTTTTGTGCGATTTCGATGACTTTTTTAGTATATTCGCTCTCTGTCCCACACGAAACAGAGTAGTCGATTACAAGATTTTCAACACCGCCCTTATTAATTTTAAGAGCGGTTTCGCTAACGCTCATTACGGCGATATCCTTATCGAGAAGTGAAATGCCACGCTCCACCTGAGCATCAGTCCACTCCATAGAAAAATTCCAACCCCAAACGTTTGCAATTACCTTTGCCCCTGAATTAGCATCCTTAACGGCCCTTAAGATAGTGTTGGGGATTTTAGAGGCAAGCTCCTCTTGCGGAACGTTTTTGCGACGAGGACAATTGGTGTGCGTTCTATACCTGCAGTGGGTAATGTTTTCACTCATGGTTATCATGATAAAGCCACCAAGGCCACTTACCCTTTCAACCAAGTACTTAACTGCTGAATAAAGATAGTCCCACGTTTGCTTTTGCGACGAACACATTGCGCTATAATCGCCCTCCGTGTGACCGACAAGTGAGGACGGCAACAGAGCAGTAGATACGCTTCTCGGCTCGTTTAAATAAAGGTAAAGCTTAATGCCGTATTTGGCCAATCGTTCGACGAGCAAATTCAAGTTTTTTATGCGTTTTAGGCGGTTTTCTTCACATTCCTCAGCAAACGGATGCGGGGCAAGCAGACTAAGTAGCCCTTGCATCCAAAGGCCGTTAACGCCACATCCCTTAAGCTTCAAAAGGAGCTCCTCGGGGAAGGACGAAAAATCACCGCTAAGAAGAAAATCGCCGTACACGGCAGCGAAGGAGTAAACAATCCTTTCGCCCTCGTATTCTGCCGTTACACACGGGGTATCATACGAATAAAAATCAAACCTTTGCGCCTTATTTTTAATAAGGTTTTTCCTTACAAAGTCGCCTATTTCGCAGGTTTTTGTCTCTTCAGCCTCGGTGAGCTTACGGTAAAACGTGGGTTGAACGTCCGGTTTGAAGCCACCGAGCTTTACCGACAGAAAGTCATCCTCCTTCAAGGTAAAGGCAAGCTCCTTTTCCGTGCAGGATAAAAGGGTGCAAAGCTGTGAGTAGTTAAGATGATGCCAATTTGAGCGAATAAGCGTTATGTAGCCTCGGGTTATCCAACCGTTTTCAAAGGTCTTATTTTCAAGACCAAGACGGGTGGCTTCCCTTTGCACTGTTTGTACGTCGGTTTGCAAAACTCTTGCCAAAACCTCGTTATCCACCATTCCATAGTTATTGAAAAGTACGCATTGCCAGCGTGTTGGAAAAGGAGTTGGCAGCTCTTTTATTTTTTTAATGGTGGTAATTGCAAAATATTAGTATCCATTGCTCCAAAACTCATCCCTGTCGTCTATACCCCAAACGGCAACAAGTGTCAGATCCTCGGCGTAGGTATATCTTTCATCGTTTAATATTACAGAAGTATCCTTTATCATCCAGCCCGCAAAAACGTAATGTGCCCTGCTTGGCGTGGGAAGATTTAGCTTGCTATCATAAACCACCTGCACCTCGGTTACAGATTGTCCGTCACCGTTTTCATCAAGGGTCACAGTGTAAGTATTGGGCGTTTTTACTGCAGTTACCGTAAGGTTGTTTTTAATGCCCGAAAGCACCTTATAATTCCATTCGACAGTATATCCCTTTACCGATTTCGGAGTGGGTACATTTTCAACGTCTCCACCCCTCTCTACCGTTACAACGATATCCTTTTGCCCTTCCTGAACAAAAGTTACCGTGCACGTGCCGTTTTTGCCATCGCAACCACAAAGGGCAAGCGAAAAAACAAGAAGCATATATATTAACGTTATACCTATAAATTTTTTCATATGACACCTTAACCTATAACCGTGCGCTTGAAGTAATCAATATATGCGCTTATGCTACTAACGTTGCCGGTTTCCCTCCAAACAGTAAGCCCTGCTTTTTGGCAGACACTTGTGAATTCATCACAGAAGGCATATGCATCCGCCTTCCATTGCGCTGTTTTTGAGTTACCGTTGAAGCGTGTGTAGTTAATAATTTCAACCGCTAGATTTGTTGCCTTTATTGAATACAAGCGTTTGATAATTTCGGGGTTAGTACAATCCTCTATAGCCTTATCAATCAATGCAAGTGCTTCCTTGTGCTGGGCTTTAGATAGCAATGACGAGCATGGAGTCGTTCCGCTGAGCACCACACCTGCTTTTTCATAAGCATCCATATAGTACGTTACGTAGTTATAAACGGCAAGCCAGCTTTCACCGTAATACGCACGGAGATATTCCTTTACGAGCTTATCTACGTAAGCATCGGAACCCTTTGCGTACATTTCATAATCAAAGTTATAAGCAAGCCTACTGAAAGCGTAAGCATGCATCTTTGCAAACCAAAGATTATCTGCGTTGTATAGTCCGTTAATAAGATACGTTGTTGCACCAATATTTTTCAGGCCAAAAACGTTATCAGCCAAAACCCCACTTGTTGTGGGATAATAGTCAAGGTAATACGCAAAGTTGCCATCGTAACCCCAGAAGAGCATATCGTTACAATATGCACCCCAAGAGGAAAGAATTTTTTTAGAAGTGTAGCCTTCCTCAAAAAGGCTGTTAAATGCATTATCTGCGTTGAGGCAAATCATCATTGCCACGTTATCGTTACACCTTAACTTTTCGGGCGAAACCTTGGGGATTTCCTTAGTGTAATGATATGCAAAGCTGAAAAGGTGAAAATCGGGCGCATTTGCCTGAATTTCAGGATCGGCAGATAGCTTGTCAGCAAGGGCATTCATAAAATTAATCAGAAGTCCGCTTCTGCCGTAAAGCATCTCTGCCGTATTGCACTCATTACAGGTGCAATATCCATTGTCAATATAAGAATCCTCCTGTGTGAAGGAATAATACTTAATACCTTGCGGATACTTTTCCAAAATGAGCTTCTTCATTGCGACAAAGACAAAATCCAGAACACCGACCTCGCCATCAAGACCGCTTGTCAAACAAGGCATGAAAATATAGTGTTCGTTATCGTTTGTGTAACGAATGCAGTACTCTGCGTAGTTATAGAAAGTATCGTGAATTTTGTTATAAAGATTGACGCCTTCGATAATAGTTTCCTGCATGTTGTGTACTCTATCGTAGCCAACGTACCCGACGTCTTCCTTTCCACCGTATCCATCCATTGAACCAAGATAGAAGTTGTTTGTCCTTCTAAAGGTTGCAGTTACGGGATCGGTGTAGCCCTGCATAACCTCGAACTCAAGATAAGTTCTTGAAGTAAACGTAGGAGATAAAGCCACGTCTATCTCACAAAATTCAAGGTTTTTGGTGGGGATAAAGGTGTAGCACTCAGAGGAAACAAGAAGGTAATTTAGGCGTTGCTCCAAAAAGTCATACACGCCGTAAAGTGTGCCCCTGTCAATAATACCATCGATGAAGAGAGTGTTTTTAACCGTCTTCATAATATAACCGTCGTCGCATACGGTTTGCTCGGCAAGAGAGCCAAGGCCAGCGTCCTCAAGCAGCTTGTTTTGACCGATTGAAATGTAGCACCCCTTTACACCTGCGGTTTCAGTATCATATACAAAGGGCATATCGGCACCGGTTGCTTCAGCAATTTTTTCTTTTAAAAATTCTGCGGCAAGAAGCTCAACCTCAGTTGCATTTTGGGAAATTACAATCTTGTAGCTACTTTCACCGTTTTCAACAAAGTAACGTGCAGTTAAATAATCGGATAGAAACTCGCGGTACTCGGCCTTGTATGGGCTATATTTTCCTGCGTTTTCGGGCACTTTTTCATCAAATTCCACTTGATTGCCGTAAGCCTCGTCCTGCCCAACAACAAGATCGGAATAAGCGAGAGACGATACCTCCAACGCAGAACGAACGTTATCTTCCGTAGAAAAATCAGAGTAGTAATAGTAACTGATGCCAAGTACTGTGGTAACCTTAATATAAGAAAGCGCCGCATATTTTTCAGTTAAATATCCACTGTCGATATACTTAACCGCACGGAAACGGTAGTAGCCATCAGCTTCGGCCGTATCAGAATTAATAAACGTTTTTGCAATACAATTATCGTAGTCAAGACCGTACAGATCAAGGTCCTCTACCGTTAAACGTGCGCCACTTGCAACTAATTCCTTTTGAGAAACTATTGCAGTACCAACAACAACGTTTTGTTCGCCATAGGTGGATTTGAGATTATTATACACGCTAAAATCAATGCGTGAAACAAAGCCAAGCGCAATGGGTGAAACCATACGAACCTGCGCGCCTTTTTCAAGTTTAACTGCGTTTTCGGGCACTTCTGGGGCTTCTTCGGTAACGCCACTAAATTCTACCGAGTGAATGAAACACGCACCTACAAAGTTGCCGAGAACGTCCTTGCTTTCTAAATAAAAGGTGATGCCGTAGTTAACAAAATCATAACGGGCATTGGTTAGATCGACGGTAATTGAATACCTTCCTTCGCCCCTTACGTTCCAACCACTTATATAAAAAGTGCTAAAACCACGGTCGGCAAGAACGTAATCCCAAGCGTAGTTTCCGTTTTTGCCACTCTCAGCAGGGAGCACCCACGCCTTACAATTAACGGGCGCTCCTGCATACTCAACGTCGTCGAAGGCGTTACCAAAGGTAATTTCCAAATTGGTGTACCCCTTGTTAACGTAATAGGAAAGTACGCTTTTATTGAGCGTGAACATATAGGTTTCCTGACTGTTATTGGATGTCTTTATTTTCCACCCCTTGTTTTTACTGTACGTTACCGAGCAGTTTTCCTTTGATGAAAAATACTCGTAAACAAGTGGCTCGGCATACGCAGTGCACACCGCTATTGTTACGCTGAACGTAAAAACGCAAACGAGCGCTACGAAAAGGGCAAATATCGGTTTTTTATTTTTCATTGTTTTATACCTGCTTTTTCTTTCTACCCGGGCGAAACTCCTCGGACTCAACGTGGGCTATATACTTTTGCAAATCAAAATTCTCACGCAGCTTTTTGATGCCAGCATTCCTTACGTAGTAAGCAAATCTTTCACGCACGGCATCCCTATCCTTTAACGTTGCCTTGGGATAATAATCAAAGAAATTTATATACAAAAGATTTAACGGTGTTGCCATAACGGAGCAAAAATGCTTGTAATAAGTGGCCTTTTTCTCATCGGAATCACTCATCTTCGCTATTTCTGCTTCTCCGTGGGATAGAATTTCCTCACACCGTTTTACAAAGCTCAAAGGGTTATATTCAGGAAGATTGTGCGTTCCAAACGTTCCAAACACAAGGTCGCTGCCCTCATTCATATATCCATCGTAGTGATTGCAACAGTATGCGATGAAGGTGTTTACGCTATCAGCCGCAGGGCCAAAATAAGCTTGCACAAATTCTTGAATAAGTTCCTTTGCACTCAAGGATGAGTCCCAAAGCAAACGGTGATATACGTACGCCCTTAAATTGCATTGCCAAACGTTAACCTCATCGTAAGTGCCAAGCATAAACATATTGCTTATACCGTATTCAATAAAGCCCTTTACGTTTTCCTCAATACAGTTGAAGGAATGATAAAATGAGAGATAGTCGGAAAAGTCTATATCGTAGCCCCAAAACCAGAAGGTCGAGCAGACAACCCTCCACTCCCTCATAATCTTTAAAATTTTTGGGTTTTGCCTATCGGAGAAATAGCTGTGATAACCGTTTGAGAAAAGGGCAAGCTGAATTATAAGGTTTTCATCTGCAACAACGGTTTGATCAATTGGGCAAATTTTGCCATCCTTTTCAACAACAGGCGCTTCCTCAGTATACTCGTAGGCAAAGGTCATAATCTTAACGGTTTTGTTAAGGGTTTTGCTCGCCCAACGGTTTAACTCCCTTACGACGGCGTTGCAAAAACGCACCATAAGGCCACTGCGCTTATATTTTTTTTCAAGAGCTGTAATTTTATCGTTAGTGTAGTAGTTAGGGCCATCCTCCTGCGTGAGAACAAAGGTTTCCACATAAGGATAGGCCAACACGTCCTTCTTCATTTCCTCAACGACTACCTTAACCACGCTGACATCTACGTTGTGGTCAATTTCGCCGTTTTCATCAAGGCCGTTTGTTATATCGATGGTTAATATATCCTCCCCATTTACGTTGATTTTGGTGTAAAACTCAGGGTGGGATGCACCATATTTTTTAAATGGAACGTAATGGCGGTAGTTGTGAACGTTTTCCCTGCCGTAAACAGGAACTGGACCGCCATGCTTTATATCAATTTCCGTAAACACATCACGAGTTTTAGTGTAAGCGATGTGCTCGGGCGTAGAATTCTTTTTATAAGTATCCCCAACTGCGTAAGCACGAAGGGGGAAAATCGGTTTAAATGCAAAAAAATCCGGTACGGAAACAAATCCCATATCCGGAACGCAAACACAATCCGCAGTAAAAAACCTCACGGAAAGAAAACGCTCCAAATAATCTACAACGGCATAGATTATACCAAGGTCGGTATCAGCGCAAAAGGAAACTGCACTACCATGCGTATAAATCCTAAACCCATCATTCCCAGAAGAATCCTCCCCCTTCTGCTCACAGGCAAAACCAAGATTAAACGAATCTGCCGAAACGGGATAAGCGGATTCAACGACGGAAAGATTTAGCCCCGTGCCCTTGTTTAGATATTTTGAAAGCGTTTCCGCCGCAAAGCGCAGGCCTTCGCTTGCGCCTTGCGGTAAAACAATCTTATAATTTTTTAAGTTTTGTAATTCGATTTTAGTTATAACCATCATCAAACACAAGTTTAAATAATGCGAACTCTGCCATCTGCCTGGGTATAGATGCTTAAAACGCCCCATTCACGAACGAGATTTCTTGTGTGCAGTGTATCAAGGTTAGCAGTGTTAAATCCGCCACCACCATCGTTATCGTAAATCCACTGCTTTGCAGCATAAAGGCAAACCTTCTTTTCCTTGATCATTTCATAGAACTTATCGGTTGTACCTCTCTGACCGTGGTGCGCAAGCTGAATGATCGTACAGGTTTCTGCTTCAGGCACAAAATACTCGGTATCCTTAAGATATTCATCGCCGTATGCGCCGAGGTCGCCGAGGAAAAGAATATCCTCGCCAGGGGTTTCAAACTTATATACAACTGAAGTATCGTTACCATAGTTGTTACCTGCGCCCTTGTAAGCGTTGTTTAAAACCTTAACGGTGCAGTCGTCAACCTTAATCTCATCGCCCCTTTGGGGAACGATTACTTTTTCAATCTTTTCACTGTGGTTTGCAATTGCAGCAGTGAGATTATCGGAGCAAACGTAGTCTGCATCGCCACACATCTGCTGAATTTCCTTACCGGTGGGGAAATCGAAATAAAGGTTTTTAATCTTGATATCGAAGAAGTTTATAACCCTGATTATAGCATTTACGTGGTCGCTATGATAGTGAGAAAGGAACCAGTGATCAACCTCGTTTTTGAAGGTACGAATGAATTTTACGAGCGTTTCAGCATCTGCAGTATCGCCACCGTCCATTACAACGATTGAGCCATCAGCAGTTTCAAGCACGTAGCTTTCCATAAGCTGGCTTTTTGCTTCCATCTGATAAAGGGTTACGCCACCAAGCAACGGGCCTTCTTCAGGTGCGGTAACAACGTTTACGTTAGAAATCCAAACGACTGCGCCACTTGCATTATTGAGGGCAACGTGAATGAATTTCGTTCCGTTTTCTTCAAAAACCTTGGTTTTAAACCTTACGTTATTCCATACGGATACGGGGAAGCCGTAATCGATGATGTCGCCACCCGACTTATAAAGACGGAGAGTGCTGTAGCCTGACTGCCCCTTAACGTACATACGGAAGTTTACAATAACGTCCTCAAACGCATCAAACTGCTGAATTGCAGGCAAAGTGAGCCTGATACTGCTTTCTGCCTTGAGAAGATTTAACTTAATGCTATTGTCGCCTTCAGTATAGGTCATCTCGTTATCTACGTTTAATATTGCATTGGTAACAACACAATCAGATTCTGTCAACAAATTTTCTCCTTCTGCTGATGCAAACGTAGCAGTGCTTACGGTGCAAACAAGCATTGCAAGGAAAAGCATAAACGATGTAAACTTTTTAATTTTCATCATTTGTTGTTCCTCCTCTTTAACATAACGGCAATACCCATAGCAGTAATGCCAAATACGCTACCCATTACGGACATGCTGCCGCCGCAGGATTTCTGAGCCGTGCTTCCGCTACCTGACGTGCCGGATACGGTTTCAGACGTAGTGTCGCCACCGGTGCTTTGCTCAGGCAAGGAAGACGAGCTTTCGGTAGAGGGCGCCTGACCTTCAGCATAGATAGGATAAATGAGAAGCTCGCTATCCACCCTAGAAAGATCCTCACTCCAGCCGATGCAGTAATAGCCTTCCTTTTCGGGTGCTTCAGGTGCGGTTACAGAGCCGTACAAGCATACGTTTTGAGTTGCAAAAAGGTTACCATGCTCATCTACAAACCTGATAAGGTACATAATGTCCTTATGCTTGTAAACGTTGCAGTTTACGTTACTAGTAGTAATCCTCATGCTGCCGAGTTTTACGGAATTATCGCCATTGTAGCTGTTATCAACGTAGCCAAATCCTGTAAGGTCGGTAATAAGAAGATTATCAATGATTGCGGTTGCAGAAGCTAAACCATCGGAAATAGCTGCAATACCGATTGTTGTGGATTTATCGAAGGTAGCAGCAACGTCGAATACAACACTGAAAGCATCGTTTGCAGTTGTCTTTTTGCTTTCAAGCTTAATTCTCTTATCATCTGCGTTAACGGTAAATCTGTAGGTATAAGCTTCTTCAAACTTAAATTCAAGATCGCCAAGATCCAAGGTTGTCCTTGTGGATTTGCCGAAAAGAGCGTAATCCTTTAACGTTTCGATATCGGCAACGCTGTTTACGTCGCCACAAATAACGCCAAACCAACCAAAATTGGTTATAGAAAGAAGGTCAAAGGTCATAATGGCATTGCCGTCGCTAATCTTTGTGTGATAAGCAACGTAGCCATTCTGTCCTGCATTTTCACCTGTTGCCTCGCCCGTAGCAAGCACGTAAGCCGCATAGTTATCCTCCATGCTGACAACGTCAGCCGAAGCATTTACACTACCTGCGCCCGCAATTAACGTTAAGGACACAGCAAAAGCTGCAAATAATACAAATAATTTTTTCATTTAATCACCTTTAAATGTAAGGATTTAGCAAATTAGCCGCAAATGGCAATACTGCAATTTGCGGCTAACCCGCCCTATTCCCTGCTTAAACAGGGGTTGTTTTAATTATGCCAATAATTTACAATACGCAAATCAAGCGAGTGCAAAGGTAGCAAGCAAGGGATACTTATCACCATTGGAGGTGAAAAGAATAATATTCTTTTCGAGATCTGCATAATCAGCAAGGTTAATAGTTACAGTGCAAGTGCCGCCTGCATCCCAGAATTCATTCCAGAGATAGTAAGCCATTGCTGTGTTTTTATCCCAAATAGTGCCATCAACACCAAACATTACCTGTTTGTGGTTATCAGATGCGTTTACTCTGGGTGCACCATTAGTAAAGGTAACGGTAAGAGTGCTATAACCAAACTTAATAAGAGTTTTAACGGTATCAGCAGTAATCTTAGCATAAGTGTTGCTTACAGAGCTTGATACTTCATAATTGCCGGTGACGGAATTATAGGTAACGGTAGAATTAGCGTCGCCTGCTTCGAGAAGAGTGAGATCGGCAACTTTAGTGAGCTCGAAGGAAACCAACAAGGGGAACTTATCACCATTGGAGGTGTAAAGAATAATATTCTTTTCGAGATCTGCATAATCGTCAAGATAAATGGTAACAGAGCAAGTACCGCCTGCATCCCAGAATTCATTCCAGAGATAGTAAGCCATTGCTGTGTTTTTATCCCAAATAGTGCCATCAACACCAAACATTACCTGCTTGTGGTTATCAGATGCGTTTACTCTGGGTGCGCCGTTAGTGATGGTTACCTTTAAGATTTCATAACCGCAATTAATGAGAGTTTTGATGGTAGCAGGAGTAATCCTGGAATAAGTGTTGCTTACGGTGCTGGTAGCTTCATAATTACCGGTGATGGAATTATAAGTTACGGTTGAATTTGCGTCGTGAGCTTCGAGAAGAGCGAGGTCTTTTACGTTATAAAACTCAACAACAATATTCAAAGCATAGCTGTCGCAGTAGTTAGCAAAAATGTAAATAGGTCTGTTTGCATAGGTTGCAAGGTCGATTTCAACGTCGAACTTTCTGCCTGCATCTGCAAATTCCTTCCAGCCGTAGAAGGCAATACATTTATCAGCAGACCAAAGGTTATCGCCGGAGTCGGGTGCAATGTAGCAGGACTTCATCTTGTTGTCTGCATCGTTTGCGCCTGTTGCAGTGTTGATAATTGTAAGTTTAAGCTTGTAGTAACCGTCTGCGAGAAGCTGATTGATAGTTTCAGCGGTGAGCTGAACGTATGCGCTGCTTTCGGTGGAGGTTACAACGTAGGTTTTGCTAACCTTCTGGTATTCAACGGTTGTAGAAGCGGTAAGATTACTGAAAATAACGGGAATATTTTCTTCTTCGGGTGCAACGTAGCCGTCAAATACAACGCCGGTAACGTAGCAGTGACCAACAACGTTGTTGTTTACGTCGATATTAGCAACGTAAACTGAGAGGCCGTAGCTTGCATATGCATAGTTATTATCGGTAAGATCAAGAACAACAAAGTAATCGCCTGTTTCTGCATCATGGCTCAACTGGCTGATGTAGTTCTGCAAGAACTCCCAATCGTTGCCACCATTGGTCTTCTTGGGAAGAATAGCTACTCTGCAGTTAACAGCAGCGCCTGCGTAAGAAAGATCAAGGCCGAAGGAGTTAGTAAAGCTAATCTTAAGCTCGGTGTAGCCCTTTTCCATATACTCAAGGATGAGCTTGGAGGGAACATCAAAGTAGTAACCCTTGCTGCTATCATTAGCTGCAACGTGCCAGCCCTTGCCGTCAACGTACTCAACGGTAGCATTCTCACCTGCAGTAATTCTTGCTTCTGCACGGGCAGTGGTGTGACCGCATTCGCAAACGCCCTTTTCAGTCCAGGGTGCAGCAGCAGTAGCATCGGTAGCAGGAGACCAAGTGTATTCGTGAACGTGTTTTACAAAGTTAATACCTGCAATGTAGGTGTGACCGGTTGCAGCATTAGCAACGTCGGTGTAGGATGCATAAATGTTGATTGCAGAGGTAAAGTCGTATCTTGTATCGGTAAGGTCGATGATTGCAACGTAGTTGCCAGCCTCATCTTTGTTGCCGTACTGGCTTACGAACTTGTTGAGGTAATACCAGTCGTTGCTGCCGGTTTCAACTGACTTGGGAAGAATTGCAGTCTGTACGTTTACAGGGTTACCAGCACAGGTAACGCCTTCAAGATTAAAGGTGTTAGCGAAGCTGATGTAAAGCTTTTCGTAGCCAGCTTCAACGTAAGCCTTAACGGTTTGAGCAGGAATTGAGAAGTAGTAACCTTCTGCCTTCGTGCAGTAAACGTGCCAGCCCTTTCCTTCAACGTATTCTACGTTGCCGTTGCTTGCCTTAACGAGTTTAACGAGTTCAGTAGTGGTAGTGCCACCGCAGCTGCAGGTACCAATTGCAGTACCGTTAGTGATAGCCGTGCCTGCTTCGGACAATGCGTACTCATACTCGTGAGTGTGAGCAGAGAACTCAATAGAAGCGATGTAGTTATGAGGTGTAGCTGCGCCCAATACGTCGGTAGTGGTGAAGTAAAGGGTTATGGGGAGATTGTAGTTATAAGCTGCATTGTCAAGCTCGATGCGTGCGGTGAAGTAACCGTTAGCATCTGCCGTGCTGAACTGGCTGATCCAGTTATTATACTTGGTACCAGTCCAATCGTTACCGCCGGTAGAAGCGAGCTTGGGAAGAACTGCATGCCTGGTGTTAACAGGATTACCTGCACACTCAACGTCAAGACCGAAGGAGTTTGCATACTTAAGGGTTAAAACGTTGTTACCCTTCTTGATTTCGTGCTGAACAACCTTTGCGGGAATGGTTAAGTAATAACCACTAACTTCATCAGTAGTGTAAACGTGCCAGCCCTTGCCCTCTATGTACTCAACGGAGCCGTTATCAGCAGGAACAACGTAGTTGGTAACGTCCTCAGGATTAAAGAATTCATCGATAGAAACTTCGAGGGGGTAAGATTTACAGTAGTCAGCGTAGATGTAAATATCGTGGCCTGCATATGCAACGGTGCTGAGAGTGTAAGTATAGCTCTTGCCGCCGTTCCAGAAGGTCTCAAAGTCAAGATATACCATTGCAGTAGAAGCATCCCAAAGATTGGAGGTATTATCTGCTGCAACGAAAACTGATTTACACTTGTTGCTGCTATCAGCAAAGCCAGGAGCGGGGTTCTTGAAGGTAAGGGTAATTTCCTCGTAACCGAGTTCAACGAGAGCGGTGAGTATGCTGCCGTTAATTCTAACGTACATTGCTTCGTTTGCTGATTCGCCTTCCCCATTGGTGTTGAAGAAGTAAGAGCCTGCTGCAGGCTTGCTTGTTATACTATCGTTAGTTTCATCCAAAACAGTAAAGAGAACTTCCCTGTAATTCTTGGAGCATTTTTCGCAGTTGCCTTCATCATTAAAGCTGTGAGCAACGGTGATTTCACGGGTTTCCTTATAACCGCACTCGCAGGTATATTTGGTGTAACCGCTCTTTGCGCAGGTTGCTTCAGTAATAACTTCTTCCGATACGAAGTTATGTGCTGTAGAAGCGGAGCTAACGTAGTCACAATCCTCAACGGTACAAGCCCTGTCGTGACAGGTGTACTCGTCAGCATAGGAGTGACCAGTTTCAGGTATAGCCATCGTTTCGATATAACCACATTCGCATTCCCTCTTTGCCGTACCTGCGCCTTCGCAGGATGCTTCACGAATGGTAATCCATTCGCCAAAGTTATGCTCGGTGGTAGCCGCTTCAACGTGGTCACAGTCTTCATAGATACATGTTCTTTCATGACAAGTGTACTCGTCAGCATAATCGTGTCCGCAAACGAAAACGTCAGAACAAGCGACTAAGGACAGTGCAAAAATCACGGAACATACGATGAGCAGTAATTTTTTCATTTTCCTTTCTCCTTTTTTTCTGCTTTAGCAGATTATTTTTTTTAATTTTTACGCTGCGTACGGAATAACGAAGACGCCTTCGCCTACTCCGAGGGGGAGCGTTAATTTATTATTTTTAACATCCACAACCTCTTTAACACCGTTGCGATAAACCTGTGCCTTGGTTGCGTTTCTAAACGTGAGCTCTACGTTGCCAACAAGCCCCAACGTGGTTTCGTTGTAGTTAACGAGCATATAGCCGTAGTTGCCCTCTTCATCAGTCATAACACCAATGAGGGTGTCATTTTCAGCAGTAGCTTCTGCAAGGTTTGCAGTCCTTACACTCAAGGTTGTGTTGTTTGCATAGTCCTTAAGGTTGGTGAAGCTTTCGTTTTCGCCCTTGCTGTTTTTTGTTCCAACAATGGGAAGAACGCCCTTCCAGCCTGCGTTAAACTGCATATAAACATGGTCGAATTTCCTGATTTCATGGTTTATTCTCTTTGCTGCAGTATAAGTAGGCGTTGTGTTGCCATCGCGGTCAACAAGTGCATACTGCTCACCACTGAATTCGAAATTTTCAGGCGGAGTTCCGTAGCAGAAGTAGTTACAGCTATCGTAACCGAAAGCCATAAGTGCGTAAATCTGCATGGAAAGATCTTCATAAGAAGGGAATCTGTTATATGTGCTTGAAAAAGGCATTGCCTGAATGTAGAAGTTGGTTTTCAAACCAAGATCGGAGTAGGTAATATACTTAGCACGAGCAATTTGAGCAAGGTTCAAAAGCCAGTTAACCTTTAAGTAGTAGCTTGCTGCCGTGGAGCCCTTATTGCGAAGGGGATAGCTATCTGCAGAAAGCCATCTGTCGCCCTCGTTGAGCTTTGCAAGAATTTCTTCACAGGTAACAGCGATATATTCATCGTAGCTACCCTTAAACTGAATGTTAGCGGCATCCAATGGGTGAAGGTTTACAAAGAAGTTGTAATCATCGTAAAGCTCCTGGAATGATTCTACGTAGTTTGCCAAGGTCATAAGACCGGTGGTTTTATTGCCAAGGGTGTTTACACCGTCGTTAATCAAGGGCTCGTCGTAAACGTCGATACCAACGCAATGCTCAAGACCGTTGTACTTGCTTGCATACGAAAGAATATTATCCACTTGATTTTCACAGCAGAGGTAGTAATTAAGCCCCTTCTCCTCGCAAAGCAACGCAGCCTCGTAAGCCCTTGTTGAGCTTAAACCGCCGATGTTGTTACCCTGAAGCATAATTTCGTTAAAGCCTGCTTCAATATACGTATCGAGAGATTCGCTTGTGATGGTGGGTGCGTACCAAGAGGTTAAAATAAACTCAAGATCGCTTTTTGCATCGTAATCGGGAAGCTGCTTTCCGCCGCCGGTAGAGGTATTATTGCCACCGTTACAGCCGGTGAATGCAGTAACACAAAGCGCTGCGGAAAGAATTCCAGCCAAAAGTTTTTTCTTCATTATTTTCTCCTTTTTTTTGTTTAGCCCTTAAGACCGCCTGCAGACATGCTTTCCATAATCGTTTTGTTAAAGAAAACGTACACCAGAAGCACAACGCTGGTTGCTACAGTCATTGCGGCAAACTGTACGGGCCAGTTGTTAGAGTACCTTGAGTTTTTAAACTCATTCAAGCCAACTGCGAGAGTGGGATTGTTTTTGAGGTACAAAAACGGAGTGTAGTAATCATTCCAGTTACCGATAAAGCTTACAACGGCAATTGCAATGATAATTGGCCTTGCCTGCGGAAGCATTATGGTAAGGAACACCTTAAGGTTGCTTGCGCCGTCGATAAAGCCGGCCTCTGCATACTCCCAAGGGATTGCCTCGAAAAAGTTTTTAAACATCATAAACGAGAAGCCTATGCCACCTGCAGCCATTAAAAATACGCCCCAGAAGCTATCCATAAGGCCAAGCTCGAAAATGAATTTATAAGTAGCTGAAACGCTGCCAACCGTGGGAATTACCATGGTGATGATAGCGAAAATGCTTATCCATTTTTTCAGCCTGAAGTTGTATTTAGCTACGATATAGCCGGTTATTGCGGGAATAGATACGTTAAGGAATGTGCAACCAAGAACCAATATTGCGGAGTTGCCAATCATATCCAAAAGCGTTTTACCGTTAAAGTCAATGCTGAATGCCTTATCGTAGTTATTCTTAATATTCTCAAAGCTGACGTCGTACATTTTAAACGGCGAAAGATTGAATTCCTTAAGGCCACGCATTGAGCCGGTAAACATCCACAGAAGCTCGTAGATAAATATTGCTGCGAAAACAGCCATCAACACAAAGAGTATTGTAAAAAATACAATATCTGCCGGGGAGGTGCGTTTGATTTTATTCCTGCGGATAGCCATCAGTACTCTACCCCCTCGAACAATTTTTCCATACCGGTTTTGATAGAAACGATAATTATCGTACCGAAAATAGCAACGATTACGCCGAATGCACTCATAACGGTGTTATACATATCGTTCTTTACAACCTGCGTTATCATAAGGCCAATTGTGGTGGAATACCACTGGCCTCCGTCCGTCATCAAAAGCGAGGGCATTATCCAAGTGAATACAGCTGCTACAAGCGTTACCGTCATGGTGGTTATCGTAGGCCAGATCATGGGAACAACGATTGATACGAACTGACGGAGCGAGGAAGCGCCGTCGAGCTCAGCCGATTCAAAAACGGATGCAGGCAGCCTTGCCATGGTGGACGTAAAGTAAATGAGGTTACCGCTTACGCCGTTAATAACACTGAATACAAGTATCATCGGCCAGCAGGTTTTTGGATCAGCCAAAAATCCACCTTGAGGAATTATACCCATATTAGCGGGATCCCCCCTCGCCCCCGTCAAGCCAAACCAACGGAGAATTTCGGGAAGAATACCCCTGTTTATATCTATCGCCATCTGGAAGCACATACAGAGAACTACCGATGAAACGAGAGAAGGAAGGAACAGAGCTATCCTGAAGAAGCCGTACATGGGAACCTTTTTGAATATGCCGTAAGCAAACAAAATTGTAAGCGGCATATTGATGAATAATGCTAGTGGTATTAACGAAAGAGAATTGGTAACAGCCCTATAATTTATTATGCCTGACAAATCGTAATTATCATATGGCGCTTTGTTAAAAATAATTTTAAAAACCCTTATGTAATTATCGAAATTATCCCACTGATAAACGACACCTGCGCCCTCGACAATACTGATATCGAAGAAGGAATCGTAAAACGTGCGGAAATTCATACCGATCCAGAACACAACAAAGTGCAGAATCGGCCAGGCAAGGAAGCCATATATAAATATGGCATCCTTTTTTTGTTTAGCCGATAGTTTCTTTTTCATTATTTATCAACCTTGAGTTACTGAACCTTACCAACGGATTCATCCCAGGCTGCTATCTGATACTGATAAAGAGCGTTAAGCATGCTGGTGGGATCGGTATAATCAGCGTTGTTGTTTGAGATTGCGAGCGCCATGTTGGGGAAATAGTTGTTAAGGTTAAGGGTGAGAACACCAGAGAGATAAAGCTTGCTACCAGAACCGTTTACAGAACCGATTGCAGCATCGTTAACAGCTTTAACTGCCTTACCCCAATCGTTGAGGTTAAGGTTGCTTTCATCGTACTTGTAGCAGAGAGGAATACCTACTGCGTTGTGTGTGATTGCAAGGCCTTCTTCGGATAATACGTAACGGAGGAAGTTCTTTGCTTCTTCAACGTCGTTATGCTCGCCGTTAGCAGAGATAAAGAAGTGTTCGCCAGGGAGGTTAATAGCAGCACTTGCAGCCTTGGTTTCATCGATCTTCGGGAATGCAGCAAAGCTGAATTTGGTTTCATCGTAGTCCTGAATTTCTTCCTTCATTTCGGTTTCGAACCAAGCGCCGGAAACGGTAAAGAGAGCGTTACCCTCAAGGAAGGATTGCTGTGCTTCGATATTGCTGAAGCCAGTGGAGCCGTAAGCAGAGTTTGCAGAGTAAGTACCGTTGCTACCGCTTGTGGGCTTGAAGAGATCAATCATGCGAGCAAGAACGGTTTCAGTGCTTTCGTTAACTAGCAACGCTTTGTTTGCCTCGTTGGTAGCGCCGTTTGCATCGGTCTGTCCCCAGTAAGCCTTATATCCTTCGGGATCGAGCTGTGACCAGAGAGATCTGAACATATAAACCATATCGCCAGTGTTGCCTGCCCATACCATAGGAGCAACCTTCTGACCAGTGTACAAACTAGTAAGATTAGACTCTCTTACTCTATCGCAAAGGGTAAGAAGCTCATCAAACGTTGTGGGGAATTCGTTGTAGCCGAGTTCGTTGAGGTAATCAACGTTATAAACGATACCAGTAGGAGCATAGAAGGAAGGCAAATACCACTTATTATTGTTGTAGTTACCAAGCTCGTAAGTGATGGGAGTACGGAATTTTTCTTCAGGAACAACGTCGTTGAGAGAAACGATTGCGCCCGTGCTTGCCCAGGTTACCCATTCCAAAGGTGCGCAGAAGGTGAAGTAAATATCACTCGTCTTTTCTCCAGAGGTGAGCTGCTGGGTTACAGACTCGTTAAGTGTTGAAGATGACTTAACGCTGATGGTGGTGCCATATTTAGCCCTGTAGCGCTTACCGAGGTCCTTAAGCCAATCGGTACCAATGCCCTTATCGAGGGCAGCAACGGAAATAGTTTTGCCGTTAGATGGAACAATCCCCGTTCCATTGGAGGAGTCTTCGCTTGTTTTGCCGTTACCCTTACAGCCTACTACAGCCATAAGCATTGCAACGCAAAGTAAAATGCTTAAAAGTTTTTTCATGATTTTTCTCCTTATTGGATATAAAATTATTTTAAGCGTGGCAAAATCCTCAAGCGCATGCGCTAAAGGATTTGCCGCCATATATTTTGTGTTATCTGTTTTTCTTTTTAAGAAGAACTGCAACGCCCATAACAGCAAGGCCAAGGAAGGAGCTTACTCCGCCCATTGCACCGCCGCAGCTGCCCTTGGAGCCGGTGTTACCGGTGCTTTCCTTTTCGCCTTCGCCGATAGTGAAGGTGATAACATTACTGGTAAAGGGTTCAAAATCGTTCTGCTTGAAGAGAAGAACCTGACTGGTCTTTTCGTACTCAACGGTGAAGCCAACGGTAACAACGCCATCCTTGAGGGCGATGAGGTAGCCTTCCTCGTCAATTTCAGCTGCAGTACCGGAGAGAATGGTAATTTCAGATGCGTACTGACCCCACATATTGCACTCTACATCCTTAACGAGCCTTACGAAGTCGTTAACTGCAAGCTCAGTTTTGCCATCGGGAACCTTAAGCTCAAGCTTAAGCTCGTTTTCAGTTGCAAGCTCAATGGGCTTAACTGCGATGGTAGTGTTCCTGCCGGAGGTGTGCATGTACATACCGAAGTGCTTTCCGAAAGGAATATCGGCGTTATCAAAGTAATCCTCAACCATCAACTCATCGTTAATCTTGAGGTAAGCGTAGTAACCGGAAACGATACCGTCAACACGGTAAGCAATTGCACCGATTTCAACGTCGAAGAACTCTTCAGCCTCGATATCGGCAGGATACGGAGTACGAACGGGCTTAATAGAGCCAGCGCCGAGGGATACTTCACGATTAGAGAACCAGTAGTAGATACCGCCATCGGAGTAGTACTTGCTACCGCCACGGAGCACGTAGTACATATCGAATTCTTCACCGAAATCGTTGATAGACATCTGGAACCTTACAACAGAGGATTCACAGTCTTTTCTGATAAAGCCAACGTTAGCGAATTTAGTGAAATCAAAGGTTTCGTCACCAGTCCATTCACCGGTAATTTCAAAGCCCTCTTCACCGATGGGGATAACCTTGCTGATATCGTCCTTGGTGTAAGAAGTAGCAGGTGCAACCTCTCTTACAACTTCCCTAAAGCTAAAGTCATCGAACATAATGGAAGCAGGAGTGGAAACCTTGTCTACATCGTTGGTAAGGTGAACAATAACACCCATATCTACGAACTTGCCATCAGAGATAAAGTCCTTAGCACGGAGGGAAACCTCAATCCAGGTGTCCTTCGCAACGGGGTCGAGAGCAACCCTCTTAACAGCATCCCAAATATTGGGAACGGTTACGGGAGTGAACCAAAGCTCAGCGCCGGCATCTATGCTTGCAGATACCTTCATTCTAACAACCAATTCATCAGCAGCGTTGATTTCGCCCTGTGAAGGGAAGCCCAAAATGGTACCGGGATAGCAAAGGCCCTGTACTGCATCCCAAGCGAGTGCAAATACGTTACCGTCCAAAGAACCCTCAACGCCGGTTTTGAAGCCGGAGCCTACAAGCTGGCTGAGTTGATAGTTGATGCTCCAATTGCTTCTGTTTTCTTCGGGAACTGCTTCAAGGTAATCACTGCCTGCTTTAAAGAGGAGATGCTCGGAAGTAGCGTTGGAAAGCTGTTTTTCCTCGAGAACGGAATATTTGCCGAAGGTTATAGATTCAAGGAAGGTTTGACAAGCGTTCTTTTCAAGATCCTTATCTTCAATAACCTTCTTTATGGTGATATTCTTGATTTTGCCGGTAGAATCAGCAAGATCTGCAGCGGGAACGGTGAAAAGCTTTGTTCCTGGAGACTGGGGAGCTACCTTAAAAGATGCAACGGAGTTTTCCTCGTTAAGCACTTTTGCATCGCTGGTATAGAAATAAACGGTGTAAGGCGAGTTGTTCCAGTTGGTTACGGCGATGTTAATTTTAACGTAGTCGTAATCAGCAGCGGTAACCTCTTCGAAGATGAAAACAGCAGCGGTATCGCTATAAGAGGGCAGCAAGCCAAGCGCAACCATATCCTCAGTCGGGTTGGGGAACAGATTGTGCTTAGTGATATCCTCATACTTCAAAACGCCCTGTGCGCGAGTAAAAATCGTGCCATCAGTAACGCCGTTGGTGGTTTCGTCGCCTTCGGTGATCTGAACGTCATCACCTACGTAAACGAGGGTTGCAGGTGCTTCTTCATCGGCAGATGCAAGGCAAACGCTAGCAATACCGAGAGAGAAAACAGTTGCAAGAGTTAAAAGTAAAATAACAACTTTTCTCAACATTTTTTATTCTCCTATAAAAAATTTTTGTTTTTCTACTATGCTATATTAGCATAGGTTGTTGACGGTGTAAATAGAAAATCGTAAATTTTGCATTGCACAATCGTAAACCAATGCAAAAAAACCACCTTTGCCCTATTCGTTATATAAATAATGTAAACGAGCGAAACATGCCTGCTGCGAAGCCTTAAAACGCAACGGGTGTTCAACTTACACACCCCTACAAACAGAACAATATTTTTAAACAGTAGCTAAAAATTAAGCAAAGAGAAAATGTTCATTTCCCTTTTATCATAATATAATGTTAACAAAAAAATTTAATATATTCAATACAGAATATTTGCCAAAAAATTCTCAATATTGTCTTTTTTTTGCAAAAATTTCAAATTTAATGTTTTATTAGGTTGACAACGTGATAGATTTACCCTATAATTTGAATATGGACAAGACAGTTAGAACAATTTCAATTGATCCAAGAATTTCATTCGCAACAAGGTTGACGAATTATGAAGACGAGCATTTGCACAATCACGACTTTTTTGAGCTTTTTTACATTTCAAACGGAAGTATAAGGCACGTTATCAACGGGACTGAAGAGGAGCTTACAATTGGCAGTGCATACCTAATCCACCCCGACATAACACACACCTTTAAAAGGCACGGCACTTGCACACACCGAGATTTTATTATTTCGCAAAAGCTTGCGATGTCCGTTTGTGAGTTTATCGATCCCGAGTTTTTTAAGCAATTGACGCAAAAGGGGTTTATTCAGTTCAAAATTGAAACGGATAATATTCTGTTTATAGAAAAAATGATAAACAGCTTTTTGCAAAATCTGGAAATCACACAAAGAAAAAACTACGAGA
The DNA here is from genome assembly GCA_017501205.1 of Clostridia bacterium. Taxonomy (GTDB): domain Bacteria; phylum Bacillota; class Clostridia; order Christensenellales; family Borkfalkiaceae; genus RGIG3732. The sequence goes on along the minus strand of JAFVXM010000051.1, from coordinate 2,290 downwards.
AGGTGCTTACCTCTACCTTGTTTGGCTTCGCCTACCTGTTTTTACATTCAGATAACAATGCAAGCACGTTTAAGTCGCTTTGTATTCAGGCAATCAACAACAATTTGACCAAACAAAACGCCATAGATGAAATAAGGGCGGAGTTAGGCTACAACAAATACTATCTTTGCAAAAAATTTAAGGCCACGTTTAACTGCACCATGGTTGATTATATAAACAATATGCGCATCGGCCACGCCAGATACCTGCTGATTACAACCGATTATAAAATATCGGAAATATGTGAGCAGCTTGGAATTGAAAGCATCCCTTACTTCATCAAACTGTTTTGCAAAAAATACGGTTGCCCACCATCAAAATACCGCAAATCCTACGCCGTAGAGATTAACGAATACGAAGAACCAAATCAAACTTAAACATAAAAAAGCCCGTAAAACACGTGTTTTACGGGCTTTTTGTTTATTTTAATTATTCGGGCTTTTTGTCAAAATCAAGCGTGAGGTCGTAATCGCCAAGCTTGTTTACCTTAAAGCCGTTTTTCTTATACTCCTCGTAGTCAAACGCCTCAAGCTCGTCGATTGCAAGCTTGTGGAATTCGTAGAAGTTATGCCACCATTCCCATCCGCTACCGAGCGAGTTTGAAAGGTAAGCGTCTGCGATATCACAAGCCGTTTGAGGCGCTACGTAGAACGCACCCATTGCAAGAACGTTTACGCCGTTACCGGTAATTGCCCTGGTTGCTGCGGGTAAGCTTTCAACTACGCCTGCATGAACGTGCGGGCACTTGCTTGCAGCAATATGAATACCCATACCCGTACCACAGAAGAGTAATGCCCTTTCATAGTTACCTTCGGAAATTTCAGCACCTACTCTGAGGCCTACACGGTGGAACATAAGATCGGTATCGTTAGGATCGCTATCCTTCTTTACGCCGAGATCAAGGATTTTCCAACCCTTCTTTTCAAGATGTTCAACAACAACCTCCTTTAAAGGGAAGCCTGCGAAGTCTGCACCAACAACTAAATATTTGTCTTTTACGGTTTTCATTTTTATCCCCTTATTTATATGTGTTTTATGTGGTTTTTATATATAATCATCACCTAAAAAAGCGGTGAGAATTACCTGTGCGTACACCCTTGCCAAAAAGTCGTTCGGGTGGTTAATGTTGTTTGCCGTCATATCCCTATAACGCTTTCCTGCGGACATAATCTCTGCGTGCATGGTTGTCATATCGGCAACTGCAACAAAGGGATATTTCTCCTCAAGCTCACGAAGATAAGGCAGCATTTTTATTTGATTAAGTAACCACGTACTTTCCACGTGCGGCCACATAGTTGCGACCAAAATAACCTCTGCCGACGGGTTTGACTGACGGAAACGCAAAAGCATTTCCTCAATCATATCACGATAGTCGGTCGGGGGTGTTACAAGATCGTTCATGCCAAAACCCAAAACGAGCAAATCGCCAGGTTGCTTTAAAACACGCTCTTCAAACGCATCTAACCCCTCTTTCGTATTCCATCCACCCTGGGAGACGTTTGTGCAAACGGCATTTGTGCCGTATTCCTCACTGAGAAATTGCGTTATAAGATTAGGGTAAGCCTCCATATACGGGGATACGTTACCACCCATTGGAGTACCGCTTGAGTTACAGCCCGTCATGATACTGTCGCCGTAGAAGGTTACATTCAAATCCCCACCTGAAACGGCTTTTTCGTGCGTTTTAGGCAGTTTTTCTATTCTGCATGAAGGGATTGCACCTTGCCATTTACCACTATGAGAGTATGTGACCGCAATTTGATAACGAGTGAAAGAATCACCCTCTCCATAAGCTAGATAAAGCTTTTTTTCGCCCGTGTAGCCAATTGTTTCGGCGTTGACCTCAATGCCGTACTTACCCGGCTCTTCAGAATAATAATCTTTTTTTGCAATGAAGGGAATGGCGCTTTCTGGCGTTCTTTTTATTTTGCCATTTGAAACAACGTAATCCTTCCCCTCAACGTAGGTTTGAGTGAGGTTATAGTTTTTTACGGAAATAATTTCAGCAGGAGCATAAAGCAAAGGCGCTACGTCATCCTCATCAAGAAACATAATCGTTTCATTAGTTATAATATTGCTTCGCCATATAGGTTTTAAATATTCGTATAAATCGTACCCTTTTTTCATAAAATTGCCTTATTTTACAATAACGCCAAGGCGGTTGAAGTAATAAACGGGGAGTGCCGTCCATCCGTGGCAAAGGCTGCCTGCATCGTCAAATGCGACTGCACCGTCAATAGTCTCCCACGTG
>JAFVXM010000050.1 GCA_017501205.1 Clostridia bacterium | reverse complement strand
ATCTTCCTTGCAATAATGGCACTTATTCCTTCTTTGGTATTCAACGCAATGGGCGTTCCCTCCGGTGCATTCAGCGCAACGGGACTCCTCATCGTCGTATCGGTAGCGCTTGAGTTCAATCAGCAGCTTGAGGCACAGATCATGATGAAGCAGTATAAGGGCTTCCTTAAATAAAAAAATCAACTGAGCCGCACCGCGAGAGCGGCGGTGGCACAGAAAAAAAACGAAAGCTTGTGGGGGTGGGGACACCCACCCCCGAAATAGGCGAAAAAATGAAAATCGTTTTATTGGGTGCTCCGGGCGCCGGAAAAGGCACCCAGGCAGTAAAAATTGCCGAAAAATATAACATACCGCACATATCCACGGGAGATATTTTCAGGAAGAATATCAAAGAGCAAACGCCTATCGGGGTGATAGCCAAATCTTATATAGATAAGGGCAACCTCGTGCCGGATGACGTGACCATAGAGATCGTAAAAAATCGCTTGGCAGAGGACGATTGCAAAAAAGGATTTATCCTTGACGGCTTTCCTCGCAACGTGTATCAGGCGGAGGCACTCTTAAACATCACTGAGCTCAATGTTGTTTTAGACATTCACGTTCCTACCGAAAACCTTATGGCAAGGCTTACGGGAAGAAGAGTTTGCAGTGGCTGTGGAGAATCATATCACGTCACCACCTTAGAGGGCAGGAACACTTGCGCGAGATGCGGCGAGAACCTCTATCAACGTGATGACGATAACGAGCAGACCGTTGCCGAAAGGCTTGCGGTTTACCACAAACAAACCGAACCGCTCATTGAGTTTTACAAGGCTAAAGCCTTGTTGAAAACGGTGAACGGCGATCAGGACGCAGATGCGGTTACCGCAGAGGTCCTGAATGTTCTGGAAAGGTTATGATTACCGTAAAGACAGAAAAAGAACTTGAACTGATGAGAGAGCCTTGCAAGATACTGCGCGATACGCTGTTGCATTTAGAAAGCAAAGTGCGCGTCGGCATGACTACCAAGGAGCTCGACAAAATTGCCCATGATTACATCGTATCCTACGGTGCAAAGCCCTCGTTTTTGGGGCTGTACGGGTTCCCCGGAAGCATCTGTATTTCTATCGACGACGAGGTCGTTCACGGAATTCCCTCGGATAGAGTTATAAAGGATAACGAGATAGTCAGCGTAGATGTTGGCGTATATCTTAACGGATATCACGGCGATGCGGCGCGAAGCTTTTGTATGGGCAACATCTCGCCCGAAAAGCAGAGGCTTGTGAAAGTAACCGAGGAATGCTTTTTTAAGGGAATTGAGGGGATTTACGTTGGTTCTACCATAGGAGATATCGGTAGCCGCATACAGGCGCATGCCGAGGCAAACGGCTATTCGGTCGTAAGAGAAATGGTAGGGCACGGCATAGGCCGAAAGGTACACGAGGATCCGTCGGTTCCTAATTACGGAAAGGCAGGCACGGGAGTTCGTATCCGAAAGGGTATGACGCTTGCGATCGAGCCGATGATAAATATGGGTAGGCACGAGATAAATCTCAACGGCTGGAGCTGCAAAACGCGTGACGGATTGCCATCAGCACATTACGAGAACACCGTGGCCTTTACCGATGACGGGCTTGAGATACTAACTCTTTAAGAGGATAACGATGGCATCAGAAATATTTGAGCGCGGAGCACTCGTCAAAAGCCTTGCCGGGCACGACGAGGGAGAAGTGCTTGTAATAATTGAGGTAGTTGACGGTAATTATGTGCTTATCGCAAACGGCAGAACGCGCAAGGTTAACAACCCAAAGCGCAAGAAAACCAAGCATATAAAACTTCTCAACACAAAAATCGACCTTGAGCATTTTGAGAAAAACGGCGGCTTGACCGACGGAGATATTCAAAAGGCAATAAAGGAAACCATAAAAAAAATCGGAGGTTAGCACGTGTCGAAAGATGAAGTTATCGAAGCGGAAGGCGTGATAGTAGAAGCCTTGCCAAACGCAACTTTCAAAGTGAAGCTCAGTAACGGCCATATTATAACGGCATATATATCGGGAAAGCTCAGAATGAACTATATAAAGATCATTCCCGGCGATACGGTATCTATTGCCATGAGCCCGTACGATCTCACCAAAGGCAGAATTACCTGGCGCAGCAAAACCTAAGAAGCAAAGAAGTTAAATTTTCTGGAGGAAACAGTAATGAAAGTAAGACCGTCTGTAAAGCCTATGTGCGATAAATGCAGAATTATCAAAAGAGAAGGCAAAGTTATGGTAATTTGTTCCAAGAACAAGAGCCATAAGCAGAAGCAGGGTTAAAAACACTCTTTTCGTGAGTGCAGAGCATTCCGACTGCACCTTGCGAAAAACTAATATATAAAATAATTTACATTAAATTTTATTTGGAGGATAATAATCTATGGCTCGTATTGCCGGTGTAGATTTACCGAGAGACAAGCGAATTGAGGTTGGTATCACCTATATATATGGTATCGGACCTTCCACCGCTAAGAAGATTTTGCAGGAAACGGGCGTAAACCCCGACACCAGAGTAAAAGATCTTACCGAAACGGACGTATCCAAGCTCCGTGAATATATCGATCATAACATCCGCGTTGAGGGCGAATTGAGAAGCGAAGTAAGCCTTAACATCAAGAGGCTTATGGAAATCGGCTGCTTCCGCGGCGTTCGTCACAGAAAGGGCTTGCCTGTAAGAGGCCAGAGCTCCAAGAGAAACGCAAGGACGAGAAAAGGACCTCGTCGTACTGTCGCTAAGAAAAAGTCGGCAGGTAAATAAGAAAGGAGGATAATAAGCGAACATGGCAGCACCTAAAAAAGTCATTAAAAGACGTAGAGAGTTAAAGAAAATTGACAAAGGTCAAGTTCATATCAAATCCTCATTCAACAACACGATCGTAACCGTAACCGATATTAACGGTAACGCAATTGCACAGAGCAGTGCAGGCGCACTTGGTTACAGAGGATCAAGAAAGAGCACTCCCTTTGCAGCACAGCAGGCTTCTGAAACTGCAGCAAAAGCAGCAATGGAGCACGGCCTTCGCAGCGTAGAGGTTTACGTTAAGGGCCCCGGTCAGGGAAGAGAGTCCGCAATCAGGGCACTTGCAAACGTAGGCCTTGAGGTAACGCTTATTCAGGACGTATCGCCCATCCCGCACAACGGATGCCGCCCGCCCAAACGCCGCAGAGTATAATGGAGGTAACGATAAATGGCTAGATATACAGAATCTAAGTGCCGTCTTTGCAGAAGAGAAGGCGCAAAATTGTTCTTAAAAGGCGATAAATGCTACAAGCAGACCTGCCCCTTCGAGAAGAGACCTACTCCTCCCGGACAGCACGGTGCAGGCAGAAAGAAGGTATCCGAATACGGCCTCCAGCTTCGTGAAAAGCAGAAGACCAAGAGGATCTACGGCGTACTCGAGGGACAGTTCCACGAGTATTACGTAAAAGCTGATAGGATGAAGGGCATCACCGGTGAAAACATGCTCTCTCTCCTCGAAAGAAGGCTTGATAACGTAGTTTACAGAATGGGTATTGCAGCTTCCAGAACTCAGGCAAGGCAGCTTGTAACTCACGCACACTTCACCGTTAACGGCAAGAAGGTAAATATTCCTTCTTACATCATCAAAGAAGGTGACGTAATCGGCGTTAAGGAAGGCAGCAGAGGCAACAAGTATTTTGCTGAGATCAAGCAGATGCAGAAGGGCACTATGCCTAAGTGGGTTGACTTCAATCCCGAAACTTTGGAAGGCAAGGTTCTCGCACTCCCCGCACGTGAAGACATCGATGCACAGATTGCAGAGCATATGATCGTCGAATTGTACTCCAAGTAATCTTTGGTTATAAGGGAAATTCGAAAATCAAGGCGAGGTTGCGGATTTGCATCCCAACCTTTGCCGTACTCATCATATAGACAGGAGGTAAACGTTCTATGATGAATATAGAAATGCCTACGATAAGTGTAGAAGAAAACGAAGAGAAAAACTACGCCAAAGTAATAGTTGAACCCCTGGAAAAAGGCTTTGGATTAACGCTTGGTAACTGTTTGAGAAGAACGCTTTTGTCCTCACTCCCCGGAGCAGCAGCACAAGGCATCAAGTTTGCAAGCGGCGTAAAGCACGAATTTTCTACCATACCCGGCATCAAGGAAGACGTTACCGAGATCGTTCTCAATATCAAATCTCTTAACGTAAAGACCAAAACGCTGGACCAGGATTTCAAAAAAGTTGTCAGGTTGTACAAGGAAGGACCTGCAGTCGTTTACGCGCACGATATCGAAAACGACGCTGAAATCGAAATCCTTAACCCCGATCTTTACATCTGCACGATAGATGAAGGCGGAGTTCTCGATATGGAAATTACCATAGGAAGAGATAGGGGTTATAAGGGCGCTGAGCATAACAAGACCGGCGTTATCGATTATATTCCTATTGACTCTATCTACACACCCGTTAAGAAGGTCAATTATGACGTTCAGAGCACCCGCGTTGGTCAGAACACCGATTTTGATAAGCTTATCTTAGAGGTTTGGACTAACGGCGCGTTCACCGGTTGTGAAATTATCAGTCTTGCAGCAAAGATTATCGAGGAGCATATTCACCTCTTCGTTAAGCTTTCGGGCAGCATGGGCGGCATTGAAATTCTTCAGAGCCCCGCACCGGACAGTATGCAGACAATACTCACCATGAATATCGAAGATATGGATTTATCCGTTCGTTCATATAACTGCCTCAAGAGAGCTAATATTCACACGGTTGAGGATCTTACAAAGAAAACGGAAGACGATATGCTTAAAGTACGTAACCTCGGCAGAAAGTCTTTGGACGAAGTTATCAATAAACTTACGAGTTACGGCTTAAAACTCAAGGACAAGGAGGACTAATCAAATGCCCGGCAAAATTGGAATGACCGCTACGCAGAGAGTTGCGCTTCTTCGCAATCAGGCAGCTTGCCTTCTCTGGCACGGTAGAATAGAAACCACAAAAGGCAAAGCAAAAGAATTGCAGCCTTACGTAGAGAAAATCATTACCCTTGCAATCAACTCTTACGAGGATACCGTTGAGGAAACCGTAACCGTAACTAACGAAAAGGGTAAAGAGGTTCAGCAGAAGATCGTTAAGGACGGCGCTAAGAAGCTTGCAGCAAGAAGAGCAATCATGAACAAGGTTGACTCTCTCCCCGAGGTAAAGGCACCCGGCGAAAGCAAGAAAGAGTTCAAGGTAAGAACCAAGAACATTAAGCACCCCCTCATCGAGAAGATCTTCAACGAGATCGCTCCCAAGTACGCTGAAAGAGCTAAAGAGCTCGGTCAGGGTGGCGGATATACCCGCATTTACCTTAACGGCCAGCGTAAAGGCGATGCTGCCGAAACTGCTATTATCGAGCTCGTTTAATAGTTGATTTTGGAATAAGCAAAAAGTAAAAAGCCCCGCATTTCGCACAAAAACGCGATATTTCGGGGCTTTTTGTTGTTGAAAAAACTTGTTAAAAATCCTTGACGGATCACTCAAACCGTGTTATAATATCTATGTAAAAACCAAATCGATGAATTTTCGGAGAGTAAGTTTTAAACCCAAACAAATGCAATCATTTTCGTGCAGAGTTTCTTCCCAAAAAAGACGGCTGACAAAAACGGGCTTTTTCTGTGCGCTTTGAATTTTCATTGCGCACTTTTTTATTTGGGAGGAGAATATGCGTATAGGCGTTATGGGTATAATAATTGAAAAGGACCGCACCATGGCAGAAAGTGTGCAGCACGTT
>JAFVXM010000049.1 GCA_017501205.1 Clostridia bacterium | reverse complement strand
GATATCCGTTAGAGAGGGTGACTCTTACGTTGGGGGCGGCAGTCTTCGCGTTTACGAAACACGCGCAGGGAAAATAGGCATTATTGCAGGTGGCGACGTGTTTTGTTCGGAGTGCATCAAAACGCTCGCTCAATGTGGAGCGGACGTTATCGTTTCGGTGTGCGATCCGATTCTCGATAACAACGTTGGTATTTCGGCAAGAGCAAAGGCGTACGAATTTGGAGTGCCGATAGCAGTTTGTGCAAATAAAAACGCCATGCTTGCATTGACGAGCGGAGAGCTTGCCTTTTGTTCGCCAAAGAAGGTGACGGTGGCAAACGTCCGCGTAGATAAAGAATATCACCTCGTAACGCTCAGGCGCAGGGGTAGGAAACAACAGAAAAACAGGAGCTGAATATGAAATTTAACATTGTACTCGTCGAGCCGGAGATACCGCAGAACACCGGCAACATCGTAAGGACTTGCGCCGCAACCGGCAGCGTGCTTCACCTGATCCGTCCGCTTGGGTTTGAGGTTACCGATAAGCACCTCAAGCGCGCGGGATTAGATTACTGGTATTTAACGGATATCAGATATTACGATAGCTTTGATGAGCTTATGGAAAAATATTACGACGGCGGAAATTTCTATTTCCTATCCACCAAAGGAAAAAATATTTATGCCGATGCGAAGTTTAAGGATGGAGATTTTTTGATTTTTGGCAGAGAAACCCGTGGGCTTCCCGAGCCGCTTCTGGAACGTTTTTACGATAAAACGCTCAGGATCCCCATGATAGGAGAATCCCGTTCGCTCAATCTTGCAAACTCCGTTGCCCTCACTCTTTACGAGGCAATAAGGCAAAACGGTTTTGAAAATTTAAAGACGGAAGGAGAGCTTACAGGAAGAGGTTATTGATAAAAAACCCCGTATTTTGCGAGAAATACGGGGTTTTATAATACTTTGCAGATCAGGCAAGCAAGTATCGCGGAAATAAACGTTGATATTAGCGTGATTGCGATAGGCAGAAAAAGGTTTTTGTTTTTACAGCTTGTAAAGTATACGGCAGAAACGTAAAATACCGTTTCGGAGCAGCCGAATATAACGCCTGCACACCGTGAAATATAGCTGTCCGCACCGTGCCTTGCAAAAATTTCCGATAGCACGGCAAGGCTTCCGCTTCCCGAAAAGGGTTTAATTAAAATTAAGCTCCCAAGCTCGGTGGGAATTCCGAGAAGCTTCCACATGGGGGATAGCAAGCGGTTTAGCCAGCCGGCAAGTCCGCTCACCTCAAACAGCTCGGTCATTATGAATATTGCGGCAAGGTAGGGAAACAGGGAAAGGGCGAGCGGGATTGCGCCCTTTATACCCTCGGTTAACGCGTCGTAAAGCTTTACCCCCCTAAAACGCGCAAAAACAATGAGTGCTATTATTAAAACAGGTATTATTAAAGCAGATATTTTCAACGCCGTTTTCTCCTGAAAGCGAGGTGAAAGCAAATACATCCGAAAACTGTTGAGAACGCGGTTGCGATCACTGTTGGCAAAATTATATCTCCCGGCGACACGCTGCCTGCCTCGGCGCGCAATGTTATTACGGATGTAGGCAAAAGCTGAATACTCGTTGATGCTATCACAAGCAGCATGCCCATCGCGTATCGGTTGTCAGCGCTGTCAAGCTCTTTTGCCGCCGCAATTCCCATCGGGGTTGCAACTCCGCCCATGCCGAGTAGGTTTGCGGATAAATTCATGGAAATATGCTCGCAAGCCTTGTCGCTTACTTTCCCGAAAATCAAGCGCACGGGCTTTTTTAAAATTTTTGCAAGCTTTGCTGTAACTCCACACTCCTCGGCAACCCTTAAAATGCCCAGCCACACGGCGTAAACGGCTGTCATAGTGACGGTAAGCTCTATGGCTTTTTGGCCACCTGCCAGCATAGATGAGAGTATTCCGTCAGGCGAGGTCACGAGAAGTACCGCAGAGGAAAGTAAAAAAATCACAAAAAATATACCGTTCATATACTTATGTATATTACTTCTTTTTGCATTTAATTATGAAAAGTGTGTGTCGATTGTGTGTAACGCTATATTATGCAAACCGCAAAAGCCGCCTTTATCGCGCAAAAACAACACTTTTTGTTTTTTTTGTTGTTTTTGGCGTAGGTGTCGGTTTTTGAAAATGTGCTTGACAAAATAAGGCAAAAATAATAAAATACAGTAAAAACGCAGGCATCGTTTGCCATGCGTTTATCTATGCCGCGGAGGTTTTTCGTGGCAGCATAAGAGAAAACTACAATGAAGGAATTTTTTAAAAGAAACAAGGTCAATATAATCAAGGCATTGATTATGTTGGCAACGATGGTTGCGGTATCGTGTATATCCCTCCTCGTGTTATATTTATTTGATATAGTTTATTTTGATGACGGTGTTAAGTTCAATACCGCGATGTTTGACTCGTTTAAGGGCAGATGGTATGGCTGGATTTTGATCATGCTGTTTCAGGTGCTTTTCACCTCGCTTCTCAGCTTTATCCCAGGCGCATCTATGGCGTTTATTCTGGTTATACAAACCTTTTACGAGAATCCGTGGCATGCGTTTTTCATCTCCTTTGGAGGAGTGATGCTTTCAAGCTTTATAATGTATTTGCTTGGAAGGTTCGGCGGCTACAATCTTTGTAAGATAATTCTTGGCGAGAAGGACTGCCAAAAGGCATCGGATTTGCTTAACAATAAAGGAACTATATTTTTCCCTGTAATGATGCTCTTTCCGTTTTTCCCGGATGACGCACTCATTATGATAGCGGGCACGCTTAAGATGACGCTCAAATGGTTTATCCCATCTATTGTCGGCTGCAGGGGAATAGGTGTTGCGGCGATAGTGTTTGGGCTTGGCAATATCCCTTATGAAAAATTCACTACGCCTTGGCACTGGATAGTGTTTGTGCTTGTGTGCATAGTGCTGGTGGTTGGGGCGTTTGCACTTGCCACGCTTCTCAATAAATTTTTGCAAAAGAGAAAAGCAAAGGCAACAGATTGCGAATCCGATACGGAAAAACAATAAATAAAAATAAAACCGTGGCAACGCCGCGGTTTTTTATGTTTGCAAAGGAGTAATAAAATATTGCAAACGTGAAAAATGGCTTTACAACGCCGTTAAAAAAATGTATAATGAATAGTAATTGATATTATTAGCGCACGCGCGCGTGAGAGGAATAAATATATGAAGAATTTTACTTCGGAAAGTTTAAGAGAAACTTACCTTTCGTTCTTTGAAAGCAAGGGCCACAAGAGGATTCCCTCTGCCAGCCTTATCCCCGAAAACGATCCCACCGTTTTGTTTACCACGGCAGGCATGCACCCGTTGGTACCTTACCTTCTCGGTGAAAAGCATCCTGCAGGCGTTCGCCTTACCGACGTGCAGAAGTGCGTCCGCACGGGCGATATCGAAGAGGTTGGTGACGATAAGCATTGCACCTTCTTTGAAATGCTGGGCAACTGGTCGCTCGGTGATTATTTTAAAAAGGAAATGATTCCCTGGAGCTTTGAGTTCCTCACTTCGCCTGAATATCTCGGCATCCCGGTTGGTGAGCTTGCCGTTTCCGTATTTGAGGGCGAGGGCGCAATTCCTCGCGATGAGGAGGCTGCAGAGCTTTGGAAAAAGTGCGGCGTTAAGCCGGAGAATATCTACTATCTCCCAAGAAGTGCAAACTGGTGGGGCCCCGCAGGTCTTACCGGCCCCTGCGGACCGGATACCGAAATGCATATTATCCGCAAGCCCAAGTGCTCGCCCGAGTGTAATCCTTCCTGCGATTGCGGCGCGTTTATGGAGGTTTGGAACGACGTTTTCATGCAGTATAACAAGACTGAAAACGGCGATTACGAGCCTTTATCGCAGAAAAACGTGGATACGGGCATGGGGCTTGAGCGCACCCTTTGCATCATGACGGGCGCAAAGACCGTTTACGATACCGATCTTTTTGAAACCGCTATCAAGGAGCTTGAGGCTCTTACCGGCAAGAAGTATCTTGAGAGCGAGGAGATTACCAAGGCGTACAGAATCGTTTTGGATCACACGAGAACGGCTACCTTCCTTTTGGGTGACGTTAAGGGAATCGTTCCCTCAAACACCGATCAGGGCTACGTTCTTCGCCGCCTTATCCGCCGTGCGGTAAGGTTTGGCAGAAACCTCGGTCTTCCCGAGGGTGGGCTCAATAAGCTTGCCGCTTGCTTCGTTAAAAAGTACGAGAATATTTATCCCGAGCTTAAGGAAAACGAGCAGAAGATATACGCAGAGCTTTCGGCTGAAGAGGCCAAGTTCTCCAAAACGCTTGAGGGCGGACTAAAGGAGTTCAACAAGGTTATAAGCCACGTTCCGGGCAACGTATTCCCCGGCAAAACCGCTTTCAGGCTTTACGATACGTTTGGCTTCCCGTTTGAGATCACAAAGGAGCTTGCAGAAGAGCGCGGATACACCGTTGATAAAGAGGGCTACGATAAGGCGTTTGCCGATCATCAGGCAAAATCCCACGCCGGCAGCGAGCAGAAGTTCGCGTGCGGCCTTGCTGATCACAAGGAAGAAACCACCCGTCTGCACACGGCAACTCACCTTCTCCACGCAGCACTCCGCAAGGTGCTTTCAGAGGAGGTTTCGCAGAAGGGCTCAAACATCACAGAGGAGCGCTTGCGCTTTGACTTTAATTTCCCCCGCCCGATGACGGCAGAGGAGATCAAGGCAGTTGAGGATATGGTAAACGAGGTTATCAAGCAGGATATCCCCGTTGTTATGAAGGAAATGAGCGTTGACGAGGCAAAGGAGCAGAACTTCCTCGGCCTGTTTGCTTCCAAGTACGGCGAGGTTGTTAAGACCTATTCTATCGGCGATTTCTCACGCGAGATATGCGGCGGACCGCACGCGGAGAAGACGGGCGACCTCGGCACCTTCAAGATCACGAAGGAGCAGTCGTCCTCTGCAGGCATCCGCAGGATAAAGGCTGTGCTTCAAAAGTAGAATAAACAGCGAAAAAGGGCACTTTTTACACAACAACTAAATTTCGGAGGGCGTTAGATGATTGAGAACTATTTAAGCGTTTCAGGCGAAACGGTTAATGAAACCGTTATCGAACGCTCTCGTTTTATTTGCAAAATACGCCGTGTTGCGAACGAGGATGAGGCCCGTGCCTTTATTGAAGAGGTGAGAAAGGAGCATTCCACAGCAACGCACAACTGCTACGCCTACGTTGCGTCGGAGGACGGAAACATCATGAAGTTTTCCGATGACGGCGAGCCTCAGGGCACGGCAGGTATGCCCATGCTCGAGGTGCTGAGAAACCGCAAGCTCATGATGACCGCCGCTGTGGTCACAAGGTATTTTGGCGGAATAAAGCTCGGCGCGGGCGGACTTGTGAGGGCGTATTCGGGCGCGGTGGCGGCTTGCCTTAACGAGGCGAAAATCGTTTCAAACGAGCTTTCATCAGAGCTTAAGGTAAGGCTGAGCTACGAGCTTTACCCCGTGTTTTTAAAATTTATTTCGGATAAAAAGCTGTGCACGCTCAACTCTGAATTTGACCGCGATGTGGAGATAACCTTTGTTTTACCGCGTGTTTTGGAAAAAAGCTTTACCGAAGGGCTCACCGATTATTTGCTTGGGCGAGCCTGCATTGAAAAGACGGGCGAGTATTTTTACTCATACGGAGGGGAAAAGTGAAAACGATAACCGATATTACTCCGCAGGTAAAAAGCGCAACGAGGTGCAACGTCTTTTTGGACGGGGAGTTCTTTTGCGGCATGAATTTAGAAACGGTTATGAAAAACCGCTTGCGCGTTGGTCTTACCGTAACCGAGGCAGAGCTTGAGGCGATACAGCTGGAGAGTGATCTGCACACGGCTATTGATAAGGCGATGACATACCTAACCGGCTCTGTAAAAACGGAAAAGCAGGTGAGGGATTATTTGAAGGAGAAGGGCTTTACCTATCCCGTGATCGCTCGCGTTATAGAAAAGCTTGCCGATTACGGTTTTTTAAACGACGAATACTACGCAAAGAGGTATGCGGAAACGTATGCCGATAAAAAGGGCGCAAGGCTCATTAAATTAGAGCTTAGAAAAAAGGGCGTTAAGGATGATGCTGCCGATCAGGCAGTTGAGGACCTCGGCGATCAAACAGATGCCGCCATTGCCATTGCAAAAAAATATATGCGCGGCAAGGAGCCGGATTTAAAAACGGTGCAAAAGCTTTACCGCCATCTTCTTTCCAAGGGCTTCGGGTACGACGAGGCAAAGGCCGCCGCGGATGCGGTGAGGGCAGAGGAAGAGGATTAACCCCATATTTCGCACAAAAACGACATATTATAATAAAAATACAGCAGGAGATATTATTATGAGAAAGAATTTTAAGCCGCAGCCATACCTATATCCTCAGCCGGTACTGGTTGTTGCAACGTATAATGAGGACGGCACTCCCGACGCGATGTGTGCCGCTTGGGGAACTATATGCGACAACGATGCGGTTGCGCTCGTTTTGAACGCCGATCACAAAACCGTTAAAAACATAAAGAGAAACAAGGCGTTCACCGTAAGCACCGGCACGGTAGATCAGCTTGTTGCCATTGACTACGTTGGTATGGTTTCGGGCAACGAGGTTCCCGATAAGGTTGAAAAGGTAGGCTGGCATACCGAAAAGAGTGCGGCAGTAAACGCGCCTATTATAGATGAGCTTCCCATGACGCTTGAGTGCAAGCTTATCAAGTACGATGAGAAGTTTGAGTGTGTTTACGGCAAGATCGTAAACATAAGCATAGATGAAAGGGTGCTTGCCGAGGGCGGCGGTGTAGACGTTAAAAAGCTTGATCCCGTTTCGCTCGATCCCATCAACGGCAAGTTTATAAGGCTTGGCGAGCCCGTTGGCAACGCGTTCAGCATGGGCAAGGAAATCAAATAATAATAAAGAGCTTATCCGCAGGTGCAGATAGGCTCTTTTTTGTGTGCTTTTTACGCCAAAAACACCTCAATGCACCGAAATACACCCAAAATCACCCTAAAATCACCCGCAATTGGTGTTCGAAAATAGGTATATCTATGATATAATTATGTTGTTAAAAGGTAAAGACTCGTTTACACGGCGACAAAGATTTGCGTATGAGGTGATGTGAATGGTGAGAAAGCGAGTCAGGTTTGGCGAATTTGAAGCTCTCATTCGTTGAAATCCTTGAACGAATAAAACTCAATTTAAGCACAGGCAACGCCGATGCGGCAGTTCCCGTGTAAAAAGAAAAGGAGAAAAAGACAATGAAAACAAAATTTAAGTCAAAACTCTTGGGGGTTCTGCTCGTACTCGCAATGGTGCTTGCACTTGGGCTTGGAATTGGCTTGCAAAACAGTCTTGTCTTGAAGGTTTATGCAACAGGGCCGGATAATGCTTTAGCAAATATTGCGGCATCGGAATTACAAATCGTGTTACATAAAATTGATCAT
>JAFVXM010000048.1 GCA_017501205.1 Clostridia bacterium | reverse complement strand
GCAGGTGCTGACGTACGAATCTAAATTTGAATTTGGCGGCAGAGTAGGTATATATCAGGAGAGCGGAATACCGAATATGGCAACGCTTAGTGCAAGCAACGGTATGAGTTTGCAAAAGATTAAGGAGTACGCCGTTTACGTTATGGCAACGCTCAGCATGGATGCTTACGTGGTGGCTTACAACACTTTGGTTGAAAAATCCTACGGCAAATACTTTGCAACCTCGTTTGGTGAGCTTAATGAGATAGTTATCGCTATGACGGAAGAGGTAAACGCGCTTGCAAGCCTCGATGAGGTTATCGACTATATGGTTGAGGAGAACAACGCTCTTCAGGCGCAGATAGCAAAGTTTGTTACCTGGAGCACCCTTAACACTCTCGCTCAGGACCTCACGGCTAATCATCTTATTCCTTACGTTGCAATCGGCGAGGACGGACACGCTACAACTAAAAATGCAGATGGCACCGTTCTTACTACAAACGTATTTGAGGTTGACCAACGCTGGTATATCCCCGATGCTTTCAGACTGGTAAGCTCATACGGCAAGGGACTTTACGGTTACTTCTACGATGATCTGACCGCAAACGGAAACGCAACCGCAGCCGAGTATTTAGCTGTTGGCGATAAGTACGTTGACGATATTGTTAAGGCCGTTGCGATCAACAACTACGAATTTTATTACTGGTACTGCCGCAACACCTACGGCGCGGACAGCGTTTATAGTGAGTGGTGGTATCTTTGGAAATACTACGGCGCTGCAAACACCGGATATGCTTACACGGGCAGCGTAAGCAACTATAGCTGGCCCGGTGACTGGCGACTCCCCGAGGGCCTGCACAACATCCCGAATGGCGACAGCATTGAAGCCTGCACCGCGATTTTGCAG
The DNA here is from genome assembly GCA_017501205.1 of Clostridia bacterium. Classification (GTDB taxonomy): domain Bacteria; phylum Bacillota; class Clostridia; order Christensenellales; family Borkfalkiaceae; genus RGIG3732. The sequence goes on along the minus strand of JAFVXM010000048.1, from coordinate 3,986 downwards.
AACTATTCTTGGATGAGAAATTATCAAACTATAAGAAACGAGAACGTCAAATACACCGTAAATCTCAGCTTAAACGGGGGTAGCGGCGTAGAAACTCATTACGATCGCACCGCGAACGAGGAGTTTGTGTTGCCCGTTCCCACAAAGGAAAACGCGGAGTTTGACGGCTGGTACGTTAGCAGATTTTTCTACGGTGATCCCATTGAAAAGGTCGCTGTTGGCAACGAAAAGGACCTCGTTTTATATGCAAAGTGGAACGAGGCAGAGGCAGAATTTTTAACTCCCGATCCCTTCTTTGGCGACGGCATGGTCCTCCCCAGAAACAAGGCGTTTAAGGTTTGGGGAGAGGGCACCGACGGTATGAAGGTTACCGTTACTTTTGCAGGGCAGGAAAAGACGGCAACGGTAGAAAACGGCGTTTGGTCGGTAAGCCTCGATGCATGTGAGGCATCCTTTGTGGGCGCACCCTTAACCGTTAAGGGCGGAAGCATAGAGTACGTGTTTAACAACGTTCTCGTAGGCGAGATCTGGCTTGGCGCAGGTCAGTCTAACATGGAATATTATATTATCTGGCTCGGTATGAAGTTTGCCGGTGGATATAATAAATACGATAATTACGATAAGGTTCGCCTTTATCGACAGAGCGTTATAGGCATTGACGAGGCAGGCATCGAGCCCTACGGCAACCGTTGGCTTGTTCTCAATAATAAAAACAGAGTTAAGGACGCATTGAGTCACTCTGCTCTCGCACTTGCGTATGCGCTTGAGCTTCAAAAGCTTATCAACGTGCCCGTGGGCGTGGTAGTATCCTCCCGTGGCGGCACGTATATTGAGGAGTGGTTAAGCCCCGAAACCAACGAAAAGCTCGGCTCTACCGCACCTGATGAGCTTAACAGCAGATATTACCAGATGACTGTTGATCTCAAGGGAATACCCTTTGCGGGTGTGCTCTGGTGTCACGGTGCCAATAACTGTGAATATCCGGAGCTGTACGTTGAGCAGTTCAAGGCTCTTTGCTCGCAGTATAGGGCTTTCTTTGAAAACGGCAATCTGCCCGTTATTGTAACTCAGTCCCAGCAGTATCTATATATGGATTTCAAGGATTTCCGCATGATGCAGTGGAGCCTTATGGATAAGGTCGATAACGTTTACGTCGTTTGCATTGCCGATACCGGAAATTGGTACGATATTCACCCGGCAGATAAGATTCTCGTGGGCGCGCGTGCAGCCAACGTTGCCGCAAAATACGTTTACGACGTAGAGGATGCAAACGGAATTTCCGCTTACCCTGTTAAGATAGAGAGAAGAGGTAACGATATTGTTATATCCTTCTCCAACGCAGAAAGCGGCCTTATATACAAGGAGCTTATATCCGGCTTTGAGGTTGCAGGAGCGGACGGTGTGTTCATCCCTTGCATAGCTACCGTTGAGGGCAACACGGTCGTTCTCAAGAACGTTGGCGAGGGCGTAGTTCAGGTTCGTTACCTCTATGCACCCGTGTTCAACAGCGTCGATCTGTATACGAATAACGGCTTGCCCGTAGCTCCCTTCTGGCTTCAGATCTGATAAATGAAAAATAAAATAAGCCGAGTGCCTTTTTTAAGACACTCGGCTTAATTTTTATAAAAAGTGGCGTATTTCGCACAAAATCAGCGGGTTTTAAACCAAGCGCAGCTCGTTTTCCTCCTCGCATATTTCTAAGAAGTGCGGTCTTTCGAGGGGTGTGTCGTTTGGCAGGTGGAAGGTAATGAAGAGTTTTTCCCCGTCCTTAAAGATCATGCCGTGTCCGCCGTTGTTGGAGATCAGCGGCTTTTCGATATGAGTCCACGGGCCTTCTATATCGTCGGCAACCGCCATGCCCATAGCGTAGCCGGTGGGGGAGTTGCTGGACCACAGCATTAGGAGCTTTCCGCTCTTCAAAGGGTAAATAAACGGCCCGTCGGTAACGAAGTTTCCGCCGTCAAAGCCGAGCGTCCAAGGGGCCTCGGATGCGCGGAAAAGCACGGCTATAGGAGAGCAGATTTTAAGGTTGCAGTCAAGCTCGGCAAGGCACATTTCCCCGTCCTTGCACTGAAGCCATTCGTGGCAAAAAACCGTGTAATGCTTGCCTTTGTGGTTAAAATAGGTGGCGTCAAGGCATTGCATATCGGCAGGCGTAAGCGGCTCGGGCAGAGGCTCAAATAAGCCGTCAGGCGTGTCGCAGGAAAGTATTTGCGAGCGGCGCAGCTGCCCCGCCTTAAAAAAGGATGCAAACATGTAGAATCTGCCGTTTATCTTGTGTACCTCGGGTGCCCAGTAGTTTTCATCCGCCCAAAAACTTTCATTTGGCAAAAAACGCACTTGCGCTCAAATTCCACCATATCGTCGCTCACGTAAACGTAAAAGCCGATTGCCTTGCCACCCCAGGCATTTTTGCCCTCGGTGCCGTAAAGATAATATTTTCCGCCTTCCTTTAAAACGAAGTGATCTCTAACGTGAATCTCGTTTAGTTTCATAACAGCTTCTCCATCCTTGTTAAGTAAATTATAATGCGGCGGTGTGATTATGTCAAGCGGCAAAAGGATTTTTGCAACAAAACGATATTGATGAAACATAATTTTACGGCGCTGATATTTATTGGTATGCTTGCAACAAAACGATATAATGGCTTACTTGTGCCATGCTTACAAGGCTTGATTTTGGTCTAAACGGCTGGGTTTAATTATATTAAACACAATAGAGGGGAGGGCGCAGAGGGGCGGAAAGGCAATGCCTTTTAGCGCAATCGTGCAACAAAAGTATATTGACATGCAACATACTATTTTATATAATTTTTTTAGCAAGTTATGCAACAAAAAGAAAGGGTGACGATTATGTTTAAAAAGATAGCAATCATCGTTTTTAGCTTTATAGCGGTTATTTCGCTTGGGCTTACGGCAGCCTGCAACGGTAACGGCGGCACGTCAGGAGAGAATTCCGCCCCCGTTTACGTGGACGGGGTGTGTGTTTGTGCGGTGCCATTAAAGACCGTTTACCTTAAGGGAGAGGCTGTGGACGTTAGCGGCGGAAGCATCGGCGTTATCTACTCTGACGGAAAAGAGCAGTCGCAAGCTATGAGTGCAGAGTCGGTAATCGCGCCCACGGAAGAGTACGGCGAGCATCAAGCCACCGTAAAGATTACCGTGGAGGGAAGGGAATATACCCTGTCGTTTGGCTATTACGTTGTATCAACCGAGGCAGTTAGAGATTACGTTGAGCTGAACGTTAAGCTTCCGTATATGAACGCCGTTGGGATCGATCACGTTGACGGCATAATTGCCGTTCAGGAAGCGTTTAACGCGCTTTCCTCGCAGGATAAGGCCTTTTTGCAGGTCAGCTTTGAAAGGCTGCTTACAAAGGCGGACCTGCTTGAGGAGAGGATAATGGGCAAATACCTGACCAGCCTTAAAAACGGGCAGTGGCAGAGGTTTGATAGGCTCAACGCAGGCAATTACACGGCCGCAAATTACGATAAGATAGCCGGCTATATAACGCAGTTTGAGGGCAAATCGTTCACCTCGCTCAAGCAGATAAAGGCGGAAGACGAGCAGCTCACAGCGCGTATTGACGCCGTTGAAAGGAAAACCGACGATCCTACCTACAGCCTGGCTGATTACAAGGCGGATACGGTGGCTGCAATCGAAAGCCTGTTTAAAACAGAGGTGTATTCTGTTGACGCAGCGGCGTATAACACCAGCGCCGTAAGGAGGGAGAGTGAGGACCTTTCAAAGGACGGCAAGTACGCGGAAAGCTACAGCGAAACGGTTGCTGCCGTAAATGCAGCAGCTGACTACGAGGGCGTAGATATCGCATACGCGGAAGCGAGCAGCAGAGTGCGCGCCATCTGTACGGAAAAGTTCAAGCAGAGCCTTAAGGAGCTTTTCTCTGCTTGGAGAGATACCGTTGAGGAGTACGAGAACTCTTGGGAAGAGCCGACCATCTCGGTAATCGGGCTGTACGAGGGTATC
>JAFVXM010000047.1 GCA_017501205.1 Clostridia bacterium | reverse complement strand
GGAAATTGTGAAATATCTCACTTTGTTCGATGTGAAATGAAATTCGCCTCCTCACATTTGCGAAGCAAATATTTCACAGCGAAGCTATTTCACTTGGCGAAGCCAAATTTCACTCGCCGCAAGGCGAATTTCGTTGAAAAAACGACAAGTCGAAACTTGTCGTTTTTTCTGGCTGGGGTAGATGGATTCGAACCACCGGATGACGGAGTCAGAGTCCGTAGCCTTACCGCTTGGCGATACCCCAATATGTTTGCCACAGGAAGCTCCTGTAACATCAAGCAGAATTATATTATCACTTTTTCAATTTTTTTTCAAGCGTTTTTGCCCCATTATTGCAAAAAAAATTAAAAAATTTATAATGCTTCCTTTTCCCTCCTCGCCTCATTTACCGCAAACGGGGTTTCAAAAACAAAAAGCCCCCTTTTTCTCACAAAATCAGCAGATTTAAGAATAAAATCCCTGCGCAGAAATCAGCGAAGGGATTTCAATTATTCAACTACGTTTGCTTCAACCGGCTTTTTCTTTTTGCGAGAAAAGCAACCTATCGCGGTTATAACGAGCAGCGTCAAAACGAACAAAACGTATACCGCCATAACAATTCCCCATACGGGTGACGTGGTAATAATCTGCACCGACATATATCCGAAAAATCCCCCTATTATCAAAAAGAAAACGATTTTTAAAATTCCCTTAAGAATAAAGAATTTTTCCGGTTTGCCGTACTTGTAGGTACGCGTTAGCCCCACTGAAAATGCGAGCGACAGCCCCGTTGAGATTATCATGGGCACCGACGCTATGATCGATAAAACCAAAATAATCGCCATTACGATTACAAGCACTGCCTCGCCCAGATCGCTGGATCCGTTGTTGCTATTATTTTCACTGATAACGGCACCTGCAATTGCAATCAACACAAACACCGCCACGGTCAGCAATGCCTGCGCGCCGAAAAGCAGCCACTCAAGCACCACTGATTTTTTCAAGTTGTTTTTGCCTTCCATTTTTTTCTCCTTTTTGTTTAGTATACCACAAAAATATGTGCTTGTCAATACTAAATTTCGCGTTTTTGCGCGATTTAGGGGGTTTTTAGATTTGCGAGCCTATCCCTAAAGGAGGTTATTTCGCATATAACTCAGGATGTGAGGCTAATTTATCCGCATCTGTAATCTTACGAATCACGCGGCAAGGATTCCCAACTGCAAGACTGTGCGGTGGAATATCTTTAGTCACTACGCTTCCTGCACCGATCACGCACCCTTCCCCTATCGTCACTCCGCCGCAAATTGTAACACTTGCCGCAATCCAGCAGTTATCCTTAACGGTGATAGGAGCTGTATATTCTAAATTTGTAACCGCGCCTGTCTTCGAATTAAAAAACGAATTTCTATCCTCATAGCAAAGCGGATGAATCGCCGTTGCCATCACAACGTTTGGGCCTATAAATACCGATTTGCCGATATTAACCCTGCCCTCGTCAAGCACAGTAAAATTAAAATTAGCGTAACTGTTATCGCCCATAGAAATATTAATGCCAAAATCAAAATAAATGGGTCCTTGCAAATACACGTTTTTGCCTCTGTTTGGCATGAGCTCATCTAAAATTTCATTTCGCTTTTCTGTTTCCGTATCAAACGTATCATTATATAATTTACAAAGACGATGAGCCTTCTCTCGCTCCTCGGGCATGCCTTCTGCAAACGGATCGTAAATTAAATATCCCGCTAACATTTTTTCGTGTTCGGTCATTTTTATCCCCCCCTTTTATTGTATTATATCATATTTTTTCAGACAAAGTAAAGCCTATAAAGCGAAAAGCCCCGATGCAAAAGCATCGAGGCTTTGAATACGAAATAATACAGATTATCTCTTGGAGAACTGAGGAGCGCGACGAGCTTTCTTCAAGCCGTACTTCTTTCTTTCCTTCATTCTCGGATCACGAGTGAGATAGCCTTCCTTCTTAACTGCGCTGCGGAGCTCGGGCTCTGCAACGATAAGTGCGCGTGCAATACCGTGACGGATTGCACCTGCCTGACCGGTAAAGCCACCGCCGTTTACGTTTACAAATACGTCATACTTGCTTTCCGTGCCGGTGAGAACGAGAGGCTGACGGATTACGAGCTTCATTGTTTCGAGATCGCAATACTCATCGATGGTTCTGCCGTTGATGATGATGGTGCCGTTTCCACCGGGAATAAGCCTAACCCTTGCAACGGCCTTCTTTCTTCTACCGGTACCCCAGTACTGAACTTTCTTCTTGGACGAAATCTTTGCCATTATCCATTACCTCCCTTAAAACTTCAATTCTTCGGGCTTCTGTGCAGCGTGGTTGTGTTCAGCGCCTTTGTAAACCCTGAGTTTCTTGATCATGCTTCTACCAAGGCTGTTCTTGGGAAGCATGCCCTTGATTGCTTCGTATACGGCGAGGTCGGACTTTTCAGCCATCATCGTTCTGTAAGAGATCTGCTTGAGGCCGCCGATATAACCGCTGTGATAGGTATAGAACTTCTTATCGAGCTTCTTGCCGGTAAGAACTACCTTGTCAGTATTAACAACTATTACGTGATCACCCGTATCTACGTTGGGGGTGAAGGTGGGCTTATGCTTACCGCGAAGTACGGCAGCAACCTGAGAAGCAAGACGACCGAGAGTCATGCCTGCAGCGTCAACAACATACCACTTTCTTTCCACATTCTGAGCGTTAGCCATGTATGTTTTCATGATATATTACTCCTTAAACTTAATGATTTATATCAAGGAAAACATTTCTCCGAAGGGGCTACATCCGAAAACTGTTTCCTTATAAGCATTGAAATGCCTAAATATTTTATAAAAAATATTATATAATGTCAAGCGAATTTCAAGCATTTTGTCAAAATTTTTTATTTTTATACTTTTTTTGAATAGCTATGCGGTTTTTTTCAGCAAAAAAGCTTTTGCCAAATAAAATCAATCGTATTCAACAGATACGAGCGTGAGCCCGCGTGCGGGCATCGTTTTGCCTGCAAGCGCCCGGCAACCGCCATCAAGCGCCTGCTTTACGTCTGTTACGGTAAGCCTTCCTCCGCCAACCTCAACGAGCGTTCCCGCCATGATCCTGACCATATTATACAAAAAGCCATTGCCGCAAACGGTGAAGCTCAAAAGTTCTCCGTCAACCGTCACCCGCGCATCGTACACGGTGCGAACCGTATCCTTAACCTCCGAGCCACTCGCCATAAAGGAGCTGAAATCGTGCTCGCCGACAAACGCCCTTGCCGCTTCCTGCATTGCCAAAACGTTTACGGGAAACGACACCTGCGCCGCATACCTATCGTACAGCGGGCGAACGGTGCCGGATAAATACATTTTATAACAATAAGTCTTCTTTTTCGCACAAAAACGGGCATGGAAGTCCTCTTCGGCAGCCTCCGACGACACCACCCTGATATCCTGCGGAAGGGCACTGTTGAGTGCCGCGGCAAACCTTTCCGGCGGGATAGAAGAGGACGTTTCAAAGTGTGCAACCTGACCGAGTGCATGCACTCCGCTATCCGTTCTGCCACTGCCTGTAACCGTAGCTTTCTCGCCTGTCACAGCGAGTACTGCCTCGTTCAAGCGCTGTTGAACCGTCACACCGTTGGGCTGTATCTGCCAGCCGCAATACTGCGTTCCGTCGTATTCCACGGTAAGCTTTATTATCATACCTTATCCCCTTTATCTTAAATGGATGCGGGCAAATACACGTTTATAAGTATTATGCCTGCAAGCACCGCACACGTAGCGAGCGACGATATCAGATCGCGATAGGTCATTTTTAGTTTTTTATACTTCGTGCGTCCCTTTGCGCCGGAATAGCAGCGGCTATCCATAGCATCTCCAAGCTCCTCTGCCCTTCTGAACGAGCCGACAAGAAGAGGAATAAGTATGGGAATCATCGCCTTAAGTCTTGCAAGCAGATTGCCGCTTTCAAAATCAGCCCCGCGCGATTTCTGCGCGCAGACGATTCTATCCGTTTCTTCCATAAGCGTAGGGATAAAACGCAGAGCAATACTCATAATGAGCGCGAGCTCATGCACGGGGAACTTTATATACGTGAGCGGCTTAAGCAGCCTCTCTATGCCCTCCGTGAGATCCATGGGCGTGGTCGTAAGCGTTAGCAGGCAAGTGCCTAAAACGAGCATTATAAGCCTTATAGACATAAACGCCGCAGTTACAAGACCTTGCTTGGTTACCGTGAATATCTACCATTTCAGCTCCACACCCTTTACGGTGATTATCTCTGCATCCTCACCGCCGTACAAAAACACGTTCAGCACAGCTGCAAAAATTACCAAGAAAAGAACGCCCTTCACACTTCTTAACACCGAGCCAAACGGCACGCGGGAGAATATCACCGCAGCCGCAAAAAAGGCAACGAGTGGCAAGAAGCCGATGAAGCTCTTGACCAGAAATACGAAGACGATATATGCAATTACAATGAGCAGTTTAACCCTCGGATCCATTTTATGGACGAACGATTTTACCGGATAATACTGCCCGAAACTGACGTCTTTAAGCAATTTTTAACCTTCCTGTTTTACAATTATGCGTAAATAACGCGTGATTTACGGGGTTTCTTTATATTTTTGAGTAACGGCAGAGATAAAGCTTTCCGCCGTGTAGTCACTGTCAATACTAACTCCGGCACACTCAAGCGCGGCGCTGAGCCTTGCCGTTAACGGCACCTCAAGCCCTATTTCCTCAAGCCCCGTTTTATCAGAGAACAGCTCTTTGGGACTCTTGCAGCAAACGAGCTTTCCTTCCGAAAACACGGCAACCTTCGTGCAGTTTTCGGCAACCTCATCCATATCGTGCGATACGATCACGATCGTTTTGCACACGCTTCCGTGAAGGGTGTGTAGCAGCTCCATAAGCTCG
>JAFVXM010000046.1 GCA_017501205.1 Clostridia bacterium | reverse complement strand
GAGTGCTGATTTCTTCAGCCGCCGCATCGTAAACTAACTGTTCATCCTCGATGTGCGCGATTGTTCGCATTTTCCACTCGTAATCTTCGATTTTAGGTTTTCCCATTCCGCAAGCGGAGAGTGCTAACATCAGCGTTGCAGCAAGCAGAAGGATAGATACAATCTTTTTCATTTTAGGTTCCTCGTTATTCTCTCATATATATAGTCGCTTTTTTTTGCGATTTTGTTACACTTTTTTTGAAAATTTCTTTTGCAATCTCTCGGTCAAGCAATTCAGATTTTACAAACAATTCAAGCCAATATAAGGGCGGCGAGCCGCCCTTGATGGCATACACCACGCTTCGCGCGGCGATGATATACCAAGCCTACGGCTTTTCGTTGCCTTAAACGTGATAAAAGGTGTCTGCGACGTATTTATTTGTTCTGCAGGTTTTCTAACAGAAAGCAAAAATAATCACTGATTTCTGTCGGAACATATCGAATTAACATTACCGGCGATTTTTCATCAGTAAAATCATACTGATACAGAAAACAGAGCTTGTCTTCATACAGTATGAAGGTATATGCTTTTGATGTTGAAAAAGCACCGTCTTTACTTTCTTTGTAAAAGTGTATTTCGTCAGCCATCCAATCATTTGGATCGGGTATTGACACAGTGGTTATTCCTTCTTCCTTGTTGAAGGATGTGAATGGGTTGTAGTCATTATCTTTGGAAAATTCAAGTAATTGATCTAACATTAAGGAATCTATTTCCTTGATTTCTAATATCTGTTGATCGTTCTCGTCGTGAATATTACCCAACAAACAAAAGAATTTGAAATTTTCCGCATTTTTATAATACGAAACGGCATCTTCGAATCTACCGCTTTCAAAATATACGTTTGGCTCTGCATTGTTGTCGTAGGCAATATAGCAATCAAAATCCGTCAATTGATATTTGTAATAGTATTCACCGGAAATACGTATACCTTCTTTATCATCTGCATCCGGGAAACCGGTATTATCAAGAGGATATAATTCACCAATGAAAGATCTTTGATATTCTTTACCCTCTATTGTTATGTTAACGGGCAAATCTTTTTTTAACGTGCAGGAAGCGGAATTTAAAATAAGCATCACCGAAAGAATGACTAAAATATATTTTTTCATTTCGCATTCTCCTTTGCTGTATTGATAGAAGAAATCAACATTTTGCGAATCGTTCCGCATTGATTATACAAATCTTTTGCAATCTCTCGGTCAAGCAATTCAGATTTTACAAACAATTCAAGCCAATATTCCGTTTCATAGCACTCTTTCAGCGCAATTTGAAACTTTGCAACAAAGTCGGCTTTACTATGCGCATAGTTCGCCTCGTGAATATTTGCACCGATGGAGGTAGAGGAACGTTCCAACTGATTTACGAGAGAATAGTGACCTTTTATTTTGTCACACATTTTAATGACTTTAACCGCAAAGTCTATGGATAGGTCACGAAGTTTCGAATCTGCCATAATAACACCGCCCTTCTGCCGTAATTATATCATAAAATCGGGTGTTTTTCAAGTGAAGTATTCGCCTTGCGGCGAATGTGAAATAATTCCCTTGTGGAAATTGTGAAATATTGCTCCTTCGTCGCAATGTGAAATGAAATTTGCCCACATTCGCGTCAGCGAATATTTCACATTTGCGGAGCAAATATTTCATAGCGAAGCTATTTCACTTGCCCGCAGGGCAAATTTCGTTGAAAAAAGCACACATTTGTCCGATAGACAAATGTGTGCTTTTTTCTGGTGGGGACGAATAGGCTCGAACTATCGACCTCTTGCATGTCAAGCAAGCGCTCTAACCAACTGGGCTACGCCCCCTTACCCTTATAATATAACAGAAAAGAAAAAATTCTTCAAGCATTTTTTCTTGCTATTTATATTTTTGTAAAATTGTTATAAGTAAACATTTAGTTCACAGTTTATGGGTATAATATATTTATAAGCAGAGCCGCCCGGTGCAGCGGCTCCACCCGTTATTTTAGGAGGTAAAATGTTCGTTTCTCTTTACGGTCCGCTATGGTACTACTATCTGCTGGACATATCCACCTTTGTTATTCTCATCCCCGCACTGCTATTTTCTCTCATTGCGAGTGCGGCTGTTAACAGAACCTATTCAAAATACCAAAAAGTAAGCGCCGCATCCGGCATGACCGGCGCAGAGGTTGCACGAAAGATTCTTTCTGACGCCGGCGTAACGGGTGTTTCTGTCGTACCCTGCAGAGGAAAGCTTACCGACAACTTTAACCCCAAAACCGGCGTGCTGAGCCTTTCAGAGGGCGTTTTCTCCTCGTCGTCGGTTGCAGCTATCGGTATAGCCGCGCACGAGGCAGGGCACGCTATTCAGCACGCAAAGGGCTATCTTCCGTTAATGCTGCGCACCGCGCTTTACCCCGCCGTGAAAATAGGCTCATACCTCGCATTGCCTCTCGCAATAGTTGGCATTCTTATAGAGTGGCTTTCAGGCATCGGCAGCTTCGGCACGGTTTTACTCGCAGTCGGCATCATCGCGTATTCGCTTTCCTCCGTGTTCTCACTCATAACCCTTCCCGTTGAGCTAAACGCCTCGGCAAGAGCCAAACGGCTGACCATGCAAACAGGCGCATTAACGGGCGAGGAAGCCTCAATGGCAAGCAAGGTGCTTTCCTCCGCAGCACTCACTTACGTCGCGTCGCTTGCGGTATCAATCACCTACCTGCTCCGTTTTCTTCTCATACTTTCCCGCCTTCGCAGAAGGAATTAGCCCCGCTTTTCGCGCATTATTCAATGTTTTTACCTATGCAACAGCCTCCCCCTTCCGGATGGCTGTTTTTCTTTTTGATTTAAACAGCCTCTCTATCAGCCAGACAAACTGCTTTACAAACGGCAAAAGCAAAAGCGTTGTCGAAAGATTAAAAATCGTGTGGAAGTTTGCAATCTGCCTCTCAATTCCACCGCCAAGCAAGCTAAATGCACGAAGTATGCCATCCTTAAATGCTATGAGCGGCACAATCCATACCAAAGTGCCTATAACGTTAAAGATAAGGTTAGCCACAGCGACCTTTTTTGCCTCGACTGACATCGGAGCACTAACAAGCAAAACGGCAATGCCCGCGCCTATATTCGTGCCCAGTATTAAAAACGCACTGCCCTCAAACGATATAAGCCCGTTTATTGCAAGAATTATCATAACCGAGCTGACTGCCGATGAGCTTTGAACTATTCCCGTTATCAAAATGCCGTTTAATATGAGAAAAACGGGGCTTTTAGTCATAAATAGCCGTCTAAAGAACGTGTAATCCTTAAACTGAAAGGCTGAGGAATTCATTATTTCTATGCCGATAAAAACAAACCCCAGCCCAAGCATGACTCCGCCCAGGCTTTTAAAAAACCTCCTGCCGGAAAAGCTTATAATAAGACCGCTTAGAGCAACGAGTGACGCGATCGCCGTTACGTTAAACACCTCACTCCCCGATAGAGAAACGAGCTGTGCGGTGACGGTGCTGCCGATATTTGCCCCCATAATAACGCCGACCGCCTGGGCGAGCGTAAGCGCACCTGCATTGACAAAACCGATGAGCATCACGTTTGTTGCCGTGCTGCTTTGCGTTACAGCCGTAACGCCCGTTCCGAGCAAAACGCCCACGGTGGGCGACTTGCAGGTTGCACCCAAAAGCCTTCTCATCTTATTCCCGACAAGCGACTGCATCCCCTCGCTCATCAGCTTTAAGCCATATAAAAAAAGAGTTATTCCGCCCAGCAGCACTAACACGTTTTCAACGATACATTTTACTATCATATTAAAACTTATGCACCCATTAACGTTTAAATACCTTTTAAACTGTTTTTGGACGAAAATACTCGACATCTACCTCTTTTTAATATATAATTATTGTATTATGAAAAAAAGCAATCAATCGACAAACGGATGCAATCGCATCCTATCGCCGCTTACCCCGGCAGAATCCGGCTTAAGCTTTACCGTAGCGGTTTTTACGGTGCTGGTGATTTCACTGGTTTTTTCGCTTGCCGTAACGGCAATTGCATCGGGCTCGGGGCTCACTACAGAGCAGTTTAACGAGGCGATAAAGGATAACCTTGTGTACAACGCACTCGCATACGGACTGAGCAGCGTTTCGCTTTTCCTATCCGTCGTTATCCTTTGCCGGCTCAAGGGACGCAAGCCTCTGGCAGACGTGCCGCTTAAAAAGCCGCGCGCAAGGTTTTGGGCAATTGCTCTGCTTTTGGTGGTTGGGCTACTGTTTGGCTTTACAGAGCTAAACAACCTATTCATCTCTGCGCTTCAAAAAATCGGCTATTCAAAACCCGATATGTCCATCCCCAACGACCGTGGCTACGAGCTTGCGATGTGGTTAATTCTTGCCGCTGCCTTCCCCGCCTTTTTTGAGGAATGCATATTCCGCGGCTATCTGCTTGAGGGCTTAAAGGAGCTTGGCACCGTATTCGCTGTTATAGTAGGCGGACTGCTCTTTTCCCTGTTCCACCAAAATCCACAGCAAACCCCATATCAATTTATTTGCGGCATGGCGTTCACCTTGCTTGCCGTTAAATGCAATTCTCTTTTGCCTTGTATGGCAATGCACTTTTTAAATAACGCGGTGATACTTGTAACGGACTTCTTCTCCGTGCCTGCCTTCTCGCCTACCGTATCGATAATTTTAACCGTACTCGGTCTGGCTTGCTTTATCGCAGGAATCGTTTGGCTTATCCTTACAAAAACCGAAAAGAGCGCGCCCACCGAACAAGAAAACCCCGCAAATCACACAAAAAGTCGCTTTTTGCTGTTTGCCATGCCCGGTATGGTAGCATGCCTTATCATGTGGGTGGCTGACCTTATTTCGTATCTTGGTGTTTAAAATATGCTTAAAATAAAAATTGCCTGCGTGGGCAGAATAAAAGAAAAATACTTTGCAGAAGCGGTTTCAGAATACACAAAACGAATATCACGCTTTGCTGAAATCACGGTTAAGGAGGTACGGGAAGAAAACTTTACAGCCGAGCCCTCACCTGCCGAAACCGAAAAAATAATTGCCGCGGAAGGCGAAAGCCTTTTGAAGGAATTGAAAGGCTATTCAATATGCCTTGCCGTTGAAGGCAAAAAGCTCTCATCTGAAAAGCTTGCCGACAAGCTCTCCATGCTTAAAAGCAGCGGCAACGGTGAAATAACCTTTGTGATAGGTGGATCGTACGGCGTGGCAAAAGCCGTTAAGGACAAGTGCAACGAGCTGATCTCTTTTTCTGAAATGACCTTCCCTCACACCTTGGCACGCGTGATGCTTGCCGAGCAAATATACCGCGCATTTATGATCTCATCCGGCTCCAAATACCATAAATGACCCTAAAGGCAAAATAAAAGTCCCCTTTTTCACACAAAAAGAGGACTTTTTTATTTTTTTAAATCTTTCCACCCATGCTTTCCACAGCCTCAATTCGCTTGATGCGATCTATGGGATACGGAGCATACGGGCCATCTGCAAACAGCACGCGCCTTACAACGCCAACCTGCAGCCTGTTATGCGATCCAAGCGGAGCTATAACGCGCGTTCCCAAATCAACACCGCCAAGCTCACATAAATACCAATAAGTTCTTCCCTCTACGTTTGGATCCTCCGGGAACTCCACGGACACGAACATATACCCCTTCATACAAACTCTCCTTTTTTCTTATTTTAACACGAAAAAGGCCGTTTGTCAATAAACCACAGGGCTTATACCCGTCTTACTTAAATCCCCCGTCCATATAAGTAAACGCAGCCCAGGTGAAGCCGATCATACACACGGCGACAACCGAGAGAAACACAACGTCTGAAACGTTTTTAAATATCTTGTTCAACAGCTTATACAGATATATACCTATCGCGCCGCCCGCCGTATTCAGAATTATATCCCTAATATCGCCCATGCCGATAACAAATACCGCCTGCGATATTTCAATAAACGCGCTGAAGGTCATTATTACAAAAATATCGAGAAGATGCCACAAGCCGCACCTCTTGTTGTTGATGGAAAAGAAGCAACCGAGAGGAATAAAAATTGCAAGATTGCCCCATACCTCGAGGTGTGCCGACAGCGAGTATTTAGAAAGCGTTGCCCAGCCAAGCCTTGGGTTCCAGGTAAACTCAATTCCCTTGTTGAACTTCTTTATTGCCTCAAACCCCTTGAATTTAAACAGCAATCCGTAAATGAGGAAAAGAATGTAAAGCACACACACACCGTCTATAATAAATTGCTCAATACTCTTGTCCTTCTTTACCGTAAAACCTTTTTCCTGCACAGCGACGTTGCCTGCCGTTGCAACCGCCGCGCCGCCGGATACCGCACCCACAGCCTTCATGCTACTCCCTCCTCGCTTTATCTCCTTTCGGGAACTATATGATACACTACGTTTGTGTTTTTTCAAGCATCTCTAAATGATAATTGAGTTAAAACTCCGTGCGGTATTTTTCACATGAAAAGCGTGTAAAAATTAGCTGAATATTTACGGTATTAAAACGTGGCGGCTTTGGCCATTATTGCCCAAACGAGCAAGGTCTTTTTCCATTACCCGCCTTTTTCACACAAAATTCGCAATATTTGCACCTGCACCGATCCTAGTGAAATAATTTTTTTTGAAGAGCGCACAAAATTTTGCACATTGCCGTTAAAACAAGTGCAAAATACGGCAAAATGTGATATAATAATCTCATTCTTTTCAAAGGAGTACAATCGTGAGCGGATTCTTTGGCGTAGCTTCAAAAAAAGATTGCATGTTCGACCTGTTCTTCGGAACGGACTACCACTCCCACCTCGGCACAAAAAGAGGCGGCTTGGCGGTTTACGGCGAGGGCGGCTTCAACCGTGCCATACACAACATAGAAAACTCTCCCTTCAGAACCAAATTCGAGCGTGACTTTGAAGAAATGAAGGGCAACCTCGGCATCGGTTGCATTTCAGACACCGAGCCTCAACCCTTGATCGTAAGATCTCATCTCGGCAACTTTGCTATATCTACTGTCGGCAGAATAAACAATATTGACGAGCTCGTTAAAAAATCCTTCACAGAAGGAACCACCCATTTCCTCGAGCAAAGCGGCGGAAACATAAACCCCACCGAGCTTTGTGCGGCGCTTATCAACCGCAAAAATTCCATACCCGAGGGCATCAAATACGTTCAGGATCTTATTGACGGCTCGATGTCTATCCTCATTTTAACCCCCTCCGGCATCTACGTTGCGAGAGATAAGCTTGGCAGAACTCCCGTAATTATAGGAAAGAAAAAAGGAACGTTTTGCGTTTCCTTTGAATCCTTTGCTTTTATAAACCTCGGCTATCAGTTCTATAAGGAGCTTGGCCCCGGCGAAACCGATTTTATAACACCGGAATCTGTTACCGTGGTAACGCCTCCCGGAGAAGAAATGAAAATTTGCACCTTCCTTTGGGTGTACTACGGGTATTCATCCTCCGTGTACGAGGGCTGCAACGTTGAAACCATGCGCTACCGTTGCGGCAGGCTTCTTGCCGAGCGTGACGACGTAGAGGCGGACAGCGTTGCCGGCGTGCCTGACTCCGGCGTTGCACACGCTATCGGATACAGCAATAAATCGGGAATTCCTTTTTCCCGCCCGCTCATTAAGTACACGCCCACCTGGCCCAGATCGTTTATGCCTGCAAAGCAAAGCCAGCGCAACCTTATCGCACACATGAAGCTTATCCCCGTGGATCAGCTAATAAGAGATAAGCGCCTCGTTTTGATAGACGACAGCCTTGTTCGCGGCACGCAGCTGAGAGAAACCACGGAGTTTCTTTACCAGGCAGGAGCAAAGGAATTACACGTGCGCCTTTCCTGCCCCCCTATAATGTTCCCCTGCAAATACTTAAACTTTTCAAGATCAACCTCTGCAATGGATCTTAACACCCGCAGGATAATACAGCAGCTTGAGGGCGACAATGCCGAGAGCAAGCTCCACCTATACTGCAATCCCGATACCCCCGAATACGCAAGGATGGTTGAAGAGATCCGAAAGGAGCTTAACTTCACGTCGCTTAGATATCATAGGCTTGATGACATGGTAAAATCCGTTGGCATCTCCCCATGCAAGCTCTGCACTTATTGCTGGAACGGCAAAGGTTAATAAAATAAGCCCCGTTTTTCTCACAAAAACGGGGCTTTTCTTATCTTATAAAATTTGTGGAAACGCGCTCTTCCTTCTTTGGTAAACCGTATTGCTTTTTGCCAAGCTCTATGCTTTTCATCAAGAACACAGCGTTCCTCGCAAGCGTGCGCATCATTTGCAGGCCCTCTCCGTCCTCGTTTGCCTCACCCGCCGCACAACCGTGTATTCCGTTCCAGTACTGCCCTGAAACAACCGGCATTCCACTTATTGTAAAGTATTTGTTAAGCTGATCGAAGGTTGAGGAAATTCCACCCCTTCTCGCAGCGGCAACTGCCGCGCCTACCTTCATCGTTTTATCAAACCCGGTTGAATAAAACAGCCTATCCAGCACGGCAACGAGCGTTGCATTTGCAGACGCGTAATAAACGGGGCTGCCTACAATCAAGCCGTCAGCCGCCTCAAGCTTTACGGCAAGCTCATTTACAATGTCGTCAAAAACACACTTTCCGCTCTTTCTGCACCCTCTGCATCCTATACAGCCGCGCACAGGCAAATTGCCCACGCACACGGTTTCCGTCTGCACACCCTCTGCCTCAAAAACCTTAACCATCTCCTTAAGAGCTATCGCCGTATTTCCGTTTTTGTTAGGGCTTCCGTTAATAATCAAAACCTTCATTTTAAAAACCTCGTTTTTTGTGAGATTTAGGCAGCTTTTCTCAATTCATCAAGGCTCGTAGCGTAACACCATTTTGCCGATGCAAGCTTGCCGAGAATATACTTATTGCAAGCGGATTCACACATAACGTACATACGTCCGTCCTTAAACACGATCTCCTCTGCCATAGGCGGAGCCTTGTAGGTATTCTCTAAAGACGTGCCGTCAAGCTCGTAAAGAGGCAGGGAGTATCCTGCAAGCACTATTTCGCCGTTCTGCGCGGCCTTCGCCTCGCTATACTCATAAATATACGAGTGGTTAAACCCAAGCGACGTGGAAAGATATATTTTACCGCCATCAAAGGTTATTCCCTGAACCTTATCTCTTATGGAATAAGCTCTTGTAGGCACCGGGTCAATTCCGAATTCCGCACTCTCCGAAAGCGAGTATTCAATCGCCACGCCGCCGTGCTTTTCTCCGCTTAAGGTAACCGTTTTATGCGAGTCAAGAGTGGGATAATCGGGCTCGCTGAAAAACTCACCCACGATCAGCCTATTGCCCTCAACGCTGACGAACGACGCCTTGACGTAGTCGTCGTCACTACCTTTAAAGTAGAAGCTTCCCAAGCACTTTACAGCCTCACCGCTCTTACAGGAAAGAACCTGACTGTAATCGTAAACAAACACACATTTGCTTCCGCTGCCGGCAATATAAAGATAGTTACCAAACAAAGCAACTCCGCCTGCATGACCGGTAAAAGCCTCTCCGTTTTTCTTTAAAAGCTTAACGCAGCCAATCTCTTCTCCCGTACTTGCATCGACCAAATAAACGGAAGAAGCCGCCTTTTTCGAAGAATATCCGGATATTAAGAACCTGTCGTTGTCCTTATCGTAATGAAAGCCCTGCGGAACGAAGTTATCCCTTAAGCCGGGGATCTCAAATGCCTTTTCGCTCGCCTTATAATAAGCTGAAACGGGCGCTTTAAAATATATTCTAACGCCAACGCAGCATAGGGCTACTAACAAAATGAGCGCGCACAGCACACCCGTAATTATCTTAATAAATTTTTTCATACCAAACTTCCTGATGATTTTTCTCAGCTACACAGCAAGCAGCAGAGCTTTAATTTATTATACCACATTTTCAGCAAAAGCGCAAGGCAAAAATAAAAGCGTGACCACGTAGCCACGCCTTTCTTTTTAATTAGTCTGCCTTTCCGGAAGGAACACCCATAAGCAGCTCAGCCTTGTTTGCAGCAGCAAACTCCTCGTCGCTCATGCACAAGATCTTTATGCCCATGATGATGCCCATAATCTCGTTGATCACAGCAACCACGCTAAAGGTGATTACGCCGAAAACGATCCTGAGCACACCGGCTTTGGTTTTGCCCTGCATGAAGCAAGGTACGCCAATGCTGTTGAAGATCAAGGTCATAATACCGTATAAAATCCTATTATCCATAACGCCCCTCCTTTTTTATTTTTTTACATTATATCATAATATACTATCATTGTCAATTTATTATTACGCCATTTATCGTGTTTAATAAATTTATTATGATGATTTGGTGCGGTTTTCCCGTTCTTTTGCGAGATAAACGCGGCTTTTGTCGTTTTTTACTTGCCGGCTGAAATATGCCTTGCCACGTGAACGCCGCTTGCCGATGCGTGTGATAGCGAGTGAGTTATTCCGCTGCCGTCACCTATGATATAAAGCCCCTTGTATCTGCTTTCAAGGTCACCGTTCACCTCAACCTCCATATTGTAGAACTTGACCTCAACTCCGTAGAGGAGAGTATCGTCGTTCGCCGTACCGGGGGCAACCTTATCGAGAGCGTAGATCATCTCTATAATTCCGTCCAGTATCCTTTTGGGTAGAACGAGGCTGAGATCGCCGGGTGTCGCTTTAAGCGTGGGGGTTATGAACGCATCGTCCAGCCTC
Source organism: Clostridia bacterium (assembly GCA_017501205.1). Classification (GTDB taxonomy): domain Bacteria; phylum Bacillota; class Clostridia; order Christensenellales; family Borkfalkiaceae; genus RGIG3732. The sequence continues at coordinate 4,694 of JAFVXM010000046.1, read as the reverse complement.
TTTGCCGTTGAGCGCTGACCGCGGATAAGATCCCCAAACCTCTGCACGATTACACCGCCGCCAAGCATATTGCTGAGCCTTGCTATCGATTCGCCATAGCCGTTGGAATCCTTAAACGGCTCTGAAAAATGCTTTGCTACGAGCAACGCGAAATTAGTGTTTTCCGTTTGAAGCTCGCTGCTTTCGTAGCTGTGACCGTTTACGGTTATAATACCGTTTGTGTTTTCGTTAACCACCGCACCTCTCGGGTTCATACAGAAGGTACGCACCTTATCGCCGTACTTCGGCGTGCGGTAAACAATTTTACTCTCGTATAACTCATCCGTAATATGCGAGAAAACGTCTGCGGGAAGCTCCACGCGAACACCTATATCCACACGGTTTGACCTCGTGGGGATATCCAGCTGCTTGCACACGTCCTCCATCCACTTGCTACCGCTTCTTCCAACGGAAATAACGCATTTATCGCACAAAAACGCACCTTTTTTACATTTGATCTCATATCCGCCGTCGGTTACGGCAACGCTCTCAACGGGCGTGTTAAAGTAGAAATCAACCTTATCCTTAAGCTCGCTGTAAAGGTTTTCCAGCACCACGTAATTGATATCCGTGCCAAGGTGGCGAACGGATGCGTCAAGCAAATGAAGGTCGTGCTCGATGCACTCTTTTTTAAACCTCGTTCCTGCGGTGGAATAAAGCTTGGTTCCCTCTCCGCCGTGGCTTAAGTTTATCTCATCCACGTAGCGCATAAGCTCAAGCGCCTTCTTCTTGCCCACGTATTCGTGCAGCGTACCGCCAAAATCGTTGGTTATATTATATTTGCCGTCGGAAAAAGCACCCGCTCCGCCAAAGCCGCTCATTATGGAGCAGCTTGCACATCCGATGCAGCTTTTAACCTTATCGCCATCGATAGGACAACGGCGCTTACTGAGCGCGTTGCCCGCCTCAAAAACGCCTATCTTTATTTGTTTGTTTTGCTTAAGAAGCTCGTAAGCGGTGAATATTCCGCCGGGGCCTGCGCCCACGATAATTACGTCGTATTTCATATTCTTCTCCAAATTTGTCTTTATTGCTGCGGCACAACCGCGTAAAACCTGAGCAGCTTATCGCTTTCGTTTTTCAAGGTGTGGCTACTGCCCTTTTTGCAGTAATGGCAATCACCCTCGGCAAGCCTTTCGGTAACTCCGTCACACACAACTACACCCTCTCCTGAAATACAAAAGATTATCTCTGAAGATTGATCGTGCAGATGCATGCCTATAGATGCGCCCGGCGGAAGCTCGCCAAGCATTATGCGGTTAAGCTCATCCACAAACATTGCCGCGCTAATGCTACCCTCTCCGCCTTTAAATTGATTTATTACAGTTTTCTCAACCGTGCCAAGCTCTATCTTCATGTTTTAATATTGCCCTCACATGGTCTTCTTATAATTGTCAATGCTCTGGTCCGCATTGTACGTGGGATCGCCCGGGTGTATACCGCACATCACCTGAACCTCGTGATACGCCTTTTTATGCAACTCCTCCATCGCCTCAAGAGGTGGCAGTGTTTTATCCGGAAAAATAGGCTCGCCTACGTGCAGATCAACCTTTGGGGTTTTCGAGAACAGCCTTGTAAGCCCCTTGCGCTCACGGAAGGAAAAAGCAAGCGGAATTACGGGCTTATCGTAACGCACTGCATACTTAAACACAGCCTTTTTAAACGGGCGAACGTCGGGATAATAAAACCACATTGAACCCTCGGGATAGAAATGCAGCCATCTATCCTCGCTTAAAACCCTTCCGATAGCCTGCTGAAATTTTGCCATGGCGCGAAAATTATCGGTTGGCACGGGAATACCGCCAACCCAGCGAATGAGCGGTCCGTTCGGCCCCTCAAAATTCGTTTTCCAGCCGGGAAAGTACTGCAGGTGCGGACGAATAGCCTTTAGCACGCAAATATAATCCCACATAAAAACGTGGTTTGATACTGTTATCGCGCCGTCCTTAAGCTCCTTTTTGTACTTCCTTAAATTCTTTCTTCCATGAATCCTGAGCCCGTGGCGTATGGTGCAAACGGGAAACACTACCGTATTGAGAGCAACCCAAAGCACGCCCCTTTTAAACTTATACCACGCCCCTTCCGGAAAAAATTTATAGTTCTCGTCAAAATTAGTATCCCTTAAGTGCTTGACCGTGATCATGTGCTCATCACTGCGATCCGGATACTTATAATCTAAATTATGTCTGTAATACATTTATATATTCCCCCACACAGATCACTAATTTTTATTATATCATATCCACAAATTATTTGCAACGATGTTTTTGGACAGGACACGACAAATTTCCACAAAATTTTACACGCACTTTATCCGCAAAAAAAGGGCGAAAAGCTCCGCCCTTAATAAAAAACTGCGTTTTTGTGAGATATAAGGCACTTTTACCGTATATCTTTAATCCTGCTTGCTGGGCAAGCAGTCTATAATAACCGCCTTTGTTTCCGTGCTCACGGTAAACTTGCCCTCTGCCGCATACGGGAGATAGAAGTAGTCGCCCGTCTTGATCTCTCTTCTGTACCCTTCGCCCGTAACCACAGCGTTGCCCTCAAGGCAGATGTATACGGACGGCGCAAAATCCATAGTGAAGCTGCCGCCGTTCATAATGGTGTGCCTGTTTTCAGCAAAACAGGGAGTATCCTCGTAGCTTATCATAACCTCCTTTTTATAGGTGGGCGTATCGATTGCCACGGTAGGCGTAACCTTTGCGTATGCTTTTGCCGCATCGCCGTAAATATCGTAATTTATCGCGTTTAAGGCCGTTTCTTTATCGAGGCCGATATATTCCTCCTCGTATGAAATATGGTAATCATTACACCATCTTTCGGGCTGAATAGTAAAATCGGTGGGCTCCTGAACCTCTATTATCGTGCAGCCTGCACCGATTGCGTGGATAAGGCCTGCCTTAATGAGCCATATATCGCCTACGTTTGCCTCAACGCCGGCAAGAAGATTGCCCATTATATCCTTTTCTGTCTCGCTGCGCTCCTCAAGCTCGGAAAGCTGCTCCTTTGTAATCTTATCCTTAAAGCCAAAATAGAGCTTTGCGCCCGGGCGGGTTGCTACAACCAGCCACGCCTCGGTCTTTCCGTACTCACTGTTAAAGTGCTGCCTTGAAAAATCCTTTGTGGGGTGAACCTGGAAGGGAAGCCTTACCGCACTATCCAGAAATTTAACCAGACAGTCGTATTTTCTATGCCCCAAAAGTTCACTCGGATAGTCCTTTAAAAGGTCGTCAAAGAAAACGTTCGTTCCCTTTACCTTGGAAACACCGTCACGCTCGCCGAAATATTTAGGGTTAATTGCCTTTACCTTGCTGGCAACCCACTCCTCGGGGAACATATTATCGCTGCCGTCATCGTATCCGTCATTAAAAAGCTTTTTGTAAGGCATGCCGCCCTTATATATTCTGTAAACTCTATTTCTCTCAAAAAATATGGGTTCTCTAACCAATTTTGAAAAATCCATTTTTCTCCTCCTCTATACGCTTGCCGTATAAATTTATTATATCACGATGCTTTTTCTTTTTCAATCTATTTTCTCTATTATCGCAAAATTTACGTTATTATTTTTTGCTTTGTGTAGCCGGCTTTTTTTTGCCCTTACACCATTATAGTAAAAATGCTCTGTTAACGCGCGAAAAAGGCCGCTTATTGCCTTTGCGCCTATTCGCTTACCCTTGGTACGGGATTGAAGAATTCTCTTTTGGCATACGTTTTGCAAGCGCTTTACTTTAAAAAAAGCGCTTGGTATTGCAAACGCTTTGGCTGCCAACAAGGCTATTGTTTCTCACTCTCTATATGATGCTCTGAACGATCCCTATCAGCGCGAGATGAACGGGATAATACACGTAAAAAGCCCATTTTATAAACTTGTTTATCCTTGCATCCTTGCCTCTTTGCCCGTTGTACGTCATTATAACAGGCACAGCTAACACTACCGCCATTTGAATAACGCCGTATAATTTATCAAGGGCAAAGAAATATACTATTGAATATATTGCAACGTAAAAAATCATCCACAACGCTTGTGCTTTCAGATTGCCCCTATTCGTTCCAAACGCCAAAACACAAAGGCTTGCAATGCAGCTCCAGTCGCTGGGAAAGCTGATCAAGCAGATCAATATTATTATCACGGTTTTCAAGGCTTGCTTAAGCCTTGTGCTGTTTGCCACCCTCAGCATTACAAGCCCCCAGGCAAGTGACCACATCACACTCGTTTGATTTAAAACCCTGCCGTAATAAAACGGAATAAACGATTTTAAGTCTATAAAATCCGCAGATGCGAACACGTAAGCAAAGTGAGATATTACGGCAAATACAAACAATCGGCAGGTGTATTTATTTATATCCTTCGTGTGAAAAAAGCCTTCCGCTACAAAATAGCACATTATCGGGCAGGTAATTCTGCCTATAATATGCATTATAATGGGAACTATCTCGGTAGAATAACCGGGAAACACCGCCCATGCAATATGATCTATAGTCATCGCTATTATAGCAATAAGCTTGATTATGTTTGAGTTTAAAGTCTTTTTCATTTTATCGTTTTATTGCAACGCGGCGCAGCATGCATAAGTTTTTCCTATTAGTGCCCTAAAACAGCGACTATCCGCGTTTTTATGTTCCGCCGGAAGCTTGCTGTACCCGTTATTTTT
>JAFVXM010000045.1 GCA_017501205.1 Clostridia bacterium | reverse complement strand
TCGCTGCTCGTTGAGTCAACACTGTCGAGGCAAATGACAGAAAATCTCGTAAAACGCGCGTTATCGCAGTGTGATTTGCGGTATTCCTCGGCGTCGCTTATAATTTGAGTTTCACTCAAAACGTCCTTTGCCAGGAGTGTATAGCCGGAGTTGTTGGTGCCCTCTATAACGTAGCCCTCGGCCTTCAGGGCGCTCATCGCCTTCCACACGGCATTTCTCGATACCCCGTATTTATCGGCAAGGCGTTGGCCCGAAACAGTCTGCTCCGCATTTATTAAATCGTTTAAAATGTTGTTTTTCAGCATAAAAATATTTTACCACTTTTTCAGCCGTCGGTCAAGGAATATTTTGTGCTTCTTTGGTATGGGGGGAGAGTAGGAAAACCCCGCAAAGTCCGGTTGAAAAATATTTGCAGTAAAAAAATTCGGTCAAGCTTTTTCACAATGAAAAAAAGCGGTAGTTTTTCTGTGATTTATCGGTGGCGCAAGGATACAGATCAGAGGGAAGTATTTCCAAAAAACGCAACTATTCGTAAAACAAACGCGTTTTTTGCGAAATTTCAAGTAAAAAAGTAAAAAAAATTTCAAAAATTCAAAAAATCTCTTGAAATTTCAATACTAATGTGCTAATATATAATGTGGTAAGAGAAGTGGTGAACGGCAAGCCCGTTTCAATCGCTCGTTGCCAAGTGTAGTAAAGAAAAAAATCTATTGTACCACGGAGGTAATAAATGGCTAATCAGACGAAGGTGCCCTTCACCGGCACCAAGGCTCAGGAAGAGAAGCTTTTAAAGGTTCTCAAGGGGCTTAAGAATGTTGAGGGTGCGCTTATGCCCGCACTTCAGCAGGCACAGGATATTTACGGCTATCTCCCCATTGAAGTGCAGGAGATCATTGCCGATAAGCTCGACCTCTCCCTTGCAGAGGTTTACGGCGTTGCGACCTTCTATTCGCAGTTCACGCTTACACCCAAGGGAAAGTACAAGATCGGCGTATGCCTTGGCACGGCTTGCTATGTTAAGGGCTCCGGCGAAGTTTTCGAAGAGCTCCAGAAGCAGCTCGGCATTGAGAGCGGTATCACTTCCGACCTTCTTTATTCGCTCGATGCAACGAGATGCATCGGTTGTTGCGGCCTTGCTCCCGTTATGACCATTAACGATGACGTATACGGCAAGCTCACCAAAGATCAGATTGCAGGAATTCTTGCAAAGTATAAAGAATAAGGAGAGGGACAAACTATGAATTATAATGAACTTGTTGCTATAAAAGAGCGCGCGCTTCTTGCCATGGGTCCCCGTGAAGCCGTTCACAACATCGAAAACGTTGAAGAACGCACGGTCCTCGTTTGCGGCGGTACCGGCTGTACTTCCGGTAAATCCAAAATTATATATAAAGAGTTTAAGGATCAAGTAGCTGCTCTCGGTCTTTCCGAGAAGGTAAGAGTTATTATGACCGGTTGCTTCGGTCTTTGCGCACTCGGTCCTGTCGTTATCGTTTATCCCGAAGGTGCTTTCTATTCTCAGGTTCAGCCCGAGTACGTTAGCGAGATAGTTGATAGCCACATCGTAAACAACACCGTTTTAACCAAATATCTCTATGCAGAAACCGTTGGTGACGACGGCGTTATCAAGGCTCTTAACGAAACCAGCTTCTACAAGAAGCAGAACCGTGTTGCACTCCGCAACTGCGGTGTTATCGACCCTGAAAATATCGAAGAATACATAGCTCGTGACGGTTACTTTGCACTCCACAAGGTAGTATCCTCCATGTCGCAGGACGACGTTGTTAAGGTTATGCTTGACTCCGGTCTCCGCGGCCGTGGCGGCGCAGGCTTCCCCACCGGAAGAAAGTGGATGTTTGCTAAGGCTTCTCAGGCAGACAAGAAGTTCGTTCTCTGTAATGCAGATGAGGGCGATCCCGGCGCATTCATGGATAGATCCGTTCTTGAGGGCGATCCTCATGCAGTTCTCGAGGCTATGGCTATCGCTGCATACACCATCGGTGCAGATCAGGGTTATATCTACGTTCGTGCAGAATACCCCATCGCCGTTCAGAGGCTTCAGATCGCTATCAAGCAGGCTAAGGAATACGGCGTAATCGGCAAAAACATATTCGGCTCTAACTTCAACTTTGACGTAGACGTTCGTCTCGGTGCAGGTGCATTCGTTTGCGGCGAGGAGACCGCTCTTATGGTTTCCATTGAAGGTAACCGCGGCGAGCCCAGACCTAGACCTCCGTTCCCGGCAGTTAAGGGTTTATTCGGCAAGCCCACTATTCTTAATAACGTTGAAACGTACGCAAACGTTTCTCAGATCATACTTAAAGGAGCAGAATGGTTTACCTCTATGGGTACCGAGAAGAGCAAGGGTACCAAGGTATTCGCTCTCGGCGGCAAGATCGTAAATACCGGCCTCGTTGAGGTTCCCATGGGAACAACCCTCCGCGAGATCGTTGAAGAGATCGGCGGCGGCATCCCCGGTGGCAAGAAGTTCAAGGCAGCTCAGACGGGTGGCCCCTCCGGCGGTTGTATCCCTGCTGAGAAGATGGACGTTGAGATTGACTATGACAACCTCCTCGCTATCGGCTCCATGATGGGCTCCGGCGGTCTTATCGTTATGGACGAGGATAACTGTATGGTTGATATCGCTAAGTTCTTCCTCGAGTTCACCGTTGATGAATCCTGCGGTAAGTGTACTCCCTGCCGTATAGGTACAAAGCGTCTTTACGAGCTTCTCACTAAGGTTACTAACGGAACCGCAACCCTCGAGGACCTCGATAAGATGGAAAGCCTTTGCAACTATATTAAAGAAAACTCTCTCTGCGGTCTTGGTCAGACGGCTCCTAACCCCGTTCTTTCCACCCTTCGTTACTTCAAGGATGAGTATATTGCTCACGTTGTTGAAAAGCGTTGCCCCGCAGGTGTATGTAAGAACCTCGTAAGCTTCAGCATTATCGCAGATAAATGTAAGGGTTGTACTGCATGTGCAAGAAAGTGCCCCGTTGGCGCAATTTCCGGCACTGTTAAACAGCCGCACGTTATTGACAATGCTAAATGTATTAAGTGTGGCGCTTGTATCGCAACCTGTAGGTTTGATGCAATCGTAAAAGGCTAAACGTGGAGGTAAAGAAGAATGATAAATCTTAAAATTAACAACATTCCCGTAAGCGTGGAAGAGGGCACCACCATTTTGCAGGCAGCAAAAAAGATAGGTATTAGGATCCCCACGCTCTGCTATATGAAAGAGATCAACGCAATCGGCGCATGCCGCGTATGCGTTGTAGAGGTAAAGGGCGCACGTTCACTCGTTGCTGCCTGTGTATATCCCGTAAACGAGGGTATGGAAGTATTTACCGATACCCCCAAGGTAAGAGAATCGAGAAAGACCACCATCGAGCTTATTCTCTCTGACCATAACAAATCCTGCCTCTCCTGTGACCGTAATACTCACTGTGAGCTTCAGGACCTCGCTTATGAGTACGGCTGCAATGCAGTTAAGTACGAGGGCGAGCATCACGAATGCGAAAAGGATTTTTCCACTCCTTACCTCGTTCGTGATAACTCCAAGTGCGTTCTCTGCCGTCGTTGTATAGCAGTTTGCCGCAAGATTCAGGAAGTTGGCGTTATCGGTCCCATCAAGCGTGGCTTCAAGACCATCGTTGGCTGTGCTTTTGAATCCGAGCTTAACGATAGTCCCTGCGTAGCATGCGGTCAGTGTATTAACGTTTGCCCCACCGGCGCTCTCCACGAAAGAGAGGAGATCGATGAGGTTCGTGCAGCTATCGCAGATCCCGAAAAGATCGTTATCGCAGGTCCCGCTCCTTCCGTAAGAGCAGGCCTTGGCGAAGAATTCGGTTACCCCATGGGCACCAACGTAGAGGGCAAGATGGTTACTGCTCTCCGTATGCTCGGCTTCGATAAGATTTTTGACGTAAACTTCACTGCAGACCTCACCATTATGGAAGAGGCGCACGAGCTTATTGAAAGAGTTAAGAACGGCGGCGCATTGCCCATGTTCACCAGCTGCTCACCCGGATGGGTAAGATACCTTGAGTATTACTATCCCGAGCTCATTCCCAACGTAAGCTCCTGCAAGAGCCCCCAGCAGATGTTCGGTGCTATTTGCAAAACCTATTATGCAGAGAAGATGGGCATAGATCCCTCTAAGATCTTCGTTGTTTCCATCATGCCTTGTACCGCTAAGAAGTTCGAGAAGACCAGAGGCAACCAGAACGCTTCCGGCTATCCCGATATCGATGCAGTTCTCACCACCCGTGAGCTCGCTAAGATGATCAAGCAGAACGGTATTCTCTTCAACGAGATCCCCGAAGGCGAAATGGATCAGCCCCTCGGTGTTTACACCGGTGCAGGCGTTATCTTCGGCGCAACCGGCGGCGTTATGGAAGCAGCTCTCCGTACCGCAGCAGAAACCATTACCGGCCAGACGCTTGATAACGTAGAGTACAAGAAGGTTCGCGGAACCAAGGGCATCAAGGAAGCTACCTACGAGGTTGGCGGACTTAAGCTTAAGGTTGCAGTAGCAAGCGGCATCGCTAACGCTAAAAAGGTTTGCGAAAAGGTTGCATCCGGCAAGTCCGATCACACCTTTATCGAAATCATGTGCTGCCCCGGCGGTTGCGTAAACGGCGGCGGTCAGCCCATTATGAGCAGTGTTGTAAGGGAGAACGTTGATTATAAGGCTCTCCGTGCATCTGCACTCTACAAGGCTGATAAGAAGGCTGAATACCGTAAGAGCCACGATAACCCCGTTATCAAAGAACTTTACGAAAACTACCTCGGCGAGCCCGGCAGCCACAAGGCTCACGAAATTCTCCACACTACCTACGTAGCAAGAGAAAGATATAAGAAATAAGCTTATATAAAGCGTAAAAAAAGGACCGCGTCTTATGATGCGGTCCTTTAATTAACCCCATAAATCTCACAAAAACGGGGGGTTTTTAAGAGGGTAAAGTATAGCCCACTATACTTCGCAAAAAGCGAAATATGGTGGGCTTTATCTTTACCACAAAAGGTTCAAGAAAAATAGTTATATTTTTAGCCTTGTGGCTAAAAGTTATGTTGCTTACTCTATAAGCAGTTATATTTTGGCGTTGCCAAAGTTATATTAAATAAATCCTTAACTCGGCATTAGGCGAATATCACTGCCGATAGGCAATATAACTCGTCGATAGACGAATATCACAAATCCGTAAGGATTTATTTAGTTGTCGCAATTCCCTACGGGAAGAGCGACTAAGACGCGGTCCTTTAATTAACCCCCTAAATCTCACAAAAACGGGGATTTTTTGTTTGTTGGCTTTTCATTAAAGCATAAAAAAGCCCTTGTGGCTCAACCACAAGGGCTTGGGTTTTAGTTGTAATTAAAACTCGATTTTTTCAGCAACGAACTTTTCAAGCTCTGCAATGGGCAGGCGGATCTGTTCCATGCTGTCACGGTCACGGATGGTAACGGTGTCGTTTTCCAAGGTGTCAAAGTCGATAGTTACGCAGTAGGGAGTACCGATCTCGTCCTGACGGCGGTAACGCTTGCCGATTGAGCCTGCATCGTCGTAGGTAACCATAAACTTTTTAGCAAGCTTGTTGTAAACGTCTCTTGCTTTTTCGCCAAGGTTCTTCTGAAGGGGAAGAACTGCAACCTTGTAAGCTGCGATAGCGGGGTGGAAGTGCATAACAACGCGGGTGTCGCCGCCTTCAAGAACTTCCTCGTCGTAAGCCTCGGAGAGGGCAGCAAGCATAAGCCTGTCCGCACCGATAGAGTACTCGATAACGTAGGGAACGTATTTCTCGTTCGTGATGGGATCGTTGTATAGCATGGTCTTTCCGGAGAACTCCTGATGCCTTGAAAGGTCATAGTCCGTTCTGTTGTGAATACCGTTAAGCTCAGACCAACCCATGGGGAAGAGGTACTGTATGTCACAAGCCGCCTTCGCGTAGTGTGCGAGCTTATCGTGATCCTTATATCTGAGGTGTTCAGGGTTAAAGCCAAGGGCGGTTAAAAACTCCCAAGCCTTCTCCTTAAACTGCTGATAATATTCGATATCGGTGCCTTCTTTGCAGAACCACTGATGCTCCATCTGCTCAAACTCGATAGTTCTGAATATGAAGTTGCCGGGCGTGATCTCGTTTCTGAACGCCTTACCAACCTGGGCGATACCAAAGGGTACCTTAGCTCTCGTGGTTCTCTGTACGTTCTGGAAGTTTACAAACTCACCCTGCGCGGTTTCGGGGCGGAGATAGATAACGTTCTGGTTATCCTCGGTAACGCCTCTTGAGGTTTTAAACATAAGGTTGAACTGGCGGATAGGTGTCCAGTTAAAGTTGCCGCATCTGGGGCAGCAAACGTGATGCTCGTTGATATAGCCTTCCATTTCCTCGTTAGACATGAGGTCGGGGTTGATCTCGCCCTTGGAGTGAGCCTCTATAAGGTTATCCGCTCTGTGGCGGGATTTGCACTCCTTACAGTCCATTTGAGGATCGGAGAAGGACGTGGTGTGGCCGCTTGCATCCCAAACTCTGGAGTTCATCAAGATAGCCGCGTCAACGCCGTAGGAGTTGGGGCTTTCCTGAACAAAGCGCTTCCACCAAGCGCGCTTGATATTGTTTTTAATTTCAACGCCAACCGGGCCGTAATCCCAGGTGTTTCCCATGCCGCCGTAAATTTCGCTGCCGGGGAAAATTATACCTCTCGATTTGCAGAGGTTTACGATTTTATCCATAGTAACGCATCTTTTTTCTTCCATAAAGCACCTCACAAATTAGCTTCTTGTTAATTGTATATAAAAAAAAGCATAAAGTCAAGTAAAATTATTTGATTTAAATTATTACCTGTGATAAAATAAATTATTATGATAGAAGTAAAGCTTTCTTACAAACCAGGTTGTGTGCTTTATTACGTAATGCACTTTGGCGATTTGCAGTTCCCCGGCGGAATAGATAAGGATTTCCACTTTTTCGTGCATCCGGACTGTCCGTTTAAGGAGCTGATGCTCAGAACCTTAATAAACAAATGTATGGATACAGAGCTTCCGCGCTTCACCGCGAGTGACGAGTGGGGGCTTGATCTC
>JAFVXM010000044.1 GCA_017501205.1 Clostridia bacterium | reverse complement strand
GCGAAAGCCTGTTATATAACCATTGCGGTGACGATAGCGTTGAGGATCCACCTGTTCTCATTCCGAACACAGAAGTTAAGCTCAATTGCGCTGAAAGTACTTGGCCGGGGACGGCTTGGGAGGATAAGGAGTCGCCGCATTCCATTTTAAGGAGAAAGTTTTGATTAAGACTTTCTCCTTTTTTTTGACTTAAATGCCATTATATGCCATGTTATTGACAAGTGACGCGTGTGTGACAAATTTGTGAAAAACGCTTGACAAGATATTAAATCATATATTATAATATAGAAAAAAGCAAAGCTATATCGTATGAGCTGTTTTCGCTTATAAAATCTAACAAAATCAATCTCCCGCAGTTGAGATCAAAGGGAAAGCGGAAGGGTAAATAATACGGATGCAACAGCGCATAATAAAAAAGGAGGAATTTAAAAATGAAAAAAATATTTTCCATTTTATTGATTTTGGCAATGTTACTCGCCGTATGCTCCGGCTGTACGATAAGCGTCGCCACGAGAAAGAGCAGAATTGTTGGTACCTACAAGCTTACGTCCATGACTGATTACGACGGTGACGACGTTACCAAGAAGGGCATTGAGGCTTATCTGGTTGTTCCGAACGAGGGATACGGATATTACGTTTATAAGGACAGTACAACCGACGTTACCGTGCGTTATGCACAGATAACCTTCCATGCGGATGAGGAAAAGCCCAAAAAGTATTCACACGTTGAATACAAGGTGGATGGCGACAGCCAGTCGTACAACTGCGGCTCCACCGGCGGCGCGCTCAATCACAGCACCCTCGGCGTAAAGCCCAACAGCAGACCTATTGAAACCTACTGGAAGACCATTTCCTGGTCGAGAGAGGACAGTGCGCAGGATCTTTCCTACGTTAAAAAGCAGCTTGGCAATCTGCCTGAACCCATACCCTTCGGATCGGCAAAGCTGGATGGCTTCTACAGCTACTCAAACTACAATTCGGATACGCAGGAAAGTGAATTCTACCAGGAGTTCACACCCGAGTTCGTTTATGCTTATATCGACGTAAACATTGGGCGCAGCAAGGCGATCGTTCATTATATGAGGAAGAGCGATATGGCAAGCCGCACCGTAGAGTATGATCTTTCGATGAGCGATGGCTCGGTTACCATCGGCGAGCAGACCTTCGTTCTCGATACTACAACCGGCCCCATCATCAAAATACCCGCACAGTTCACCTCTGCAGGTGGCAACGTTTACGATCTTACCTTTGATTTTTCAAGATACGATCGCAGGGCATTTGATCTCCAGCGCAACATTGATTACGCGGTGGAGCAGTATAACGAGTCGCTCGGCGAGGCGGAGTAAAAGCCTAAAATAGAGCGATAACGTGTGATAAAGGCCACTTTTTTTAAAGTGGCCAAAAAAATATATAGAGATATAACAATACTTAAGGAGGCAAAAGTGAAAAAGTTTATATGTATTCTTCTCGCTGCCGTTGCCGTTCTTGCCCTCTGCTCGTGTGCGGTGAAAAACGACGTTGAGCCGTTAAAGGTGAAGGGCGATAAGGTTACGGCTGTTGAGTTTGAGCAGTGGCAAAAAGAGGTAGAAGCTCTTATAGAAGCGGATGAAGCGGCTAATAAGCTTCCCGAAGCACAGTGGTACAGCTTGAAGTGCGAGATGTACACCGAGAGCAATGGGGTGGACAATTCGTCTAAAACGAAGGTTACCGTTAGCGGCAAGGTTTACGTTTCTCCGTTTGTGCACGAGTGCAAGGCGAAGGTCAAGATGACCACGGTTAACGAGGTTGTTGAGAAGGAGAACAAAACGGTTACAACGACTGAAGCGAATATTATATTTATAAACAACGTTAGCTACAGCGAGATAACGACCACGGTTGAAAATGCGGACGGAAAGACCGTTGAAACCGAAAAGAAACGCGAGGAAAGCGATTTTGAATTTGGGTACATTACGAGTGTCGACGTTGTAGAGATTGATAAGGATGCTGAGGTTTACAGGATCAAAAACGGATTTTTAATCAGCAAGCAGTTAAACTATAACCTTGGCACCGGGGATGAAAAAACGGAATGCGAGCAGATTTCAGTGCAGCTTAAAAAGAATAGCACGCAGCTCGAAAAGATGTCCGGCTACACCGGTACCACCACTTCCGAAAACGGAGTGAAAACCGTTTATGCTTTAAGGCTTGACGTTAAGGCGTCAACCGGCACAACGGTAAAACGCCCGAACGACTACTTTATGTACGAGGAGGAATAAGCGATGAAAAGGGCTATATGTATAATTTTGGTTGCAATTTCCCTTTTTGCGTTTAGCGCGTGCGGATATAAGGTTCAGCAAAAGACCTACGCTACAAACGAGCAGATAACGGCATTTTTTGAAGGGCGCGATGAGTTCGATGATCAGAGCTTTAAGTTCAAGTTCACCATGACGAAAACGGAAAAAACAAGGACCAGCACGGTTGAGGACAAGATTACGGCAAAGGGCTTTTTCAACAATAAGGGCGAAGACGCGTATGAGCTTGAATACAGCGGAAAGGTCAAGACCGTGACGAAGGAGTGGACCGCTGACGGAAAGGAAAAAACCACTTTAAAGATGAGCGAAAAAGGCGTGTTCTTTAATAACGGAAATGGCGATAGCTACGGTTTTTTTGACGTTAAAATCAAGGAGAAGGGTCCTAACGTAAAGAGCAATCTTAAGAAAAAGACGGTTGATGAGGATCAGGATATACTGACCAGCATCCATTTGGTTTTTGTTGAAATTGCGTTTGCCTTTATGGGCGCAGAGTATGGTGGCGATTACACGTTTATAGAAGGCGACAAAATAAGGTTCGTGGAAGAATTTGCAAATAACTTCGGCGACGGAAGCTATTATACTGAATTCGTAATAGTTTACGACGGCAACAAATTAAAATCCGCGCGTTATTTGATTGAGTATACAAATTCCAAGCAGGAGATTGTTTTAACCTTTGGCGATCAAAAGGAAGTGGAGCTTCCCAAGAATAAGGAAGAATACAAATAATTAAAAGATTTGAATTTATTAAAAAGTGCCGTTTTTCTGCGATAAGCGGCACTTTTTGCTTGCCGTGCCGATGGTTTTTTTGTTAAAGAGGCGGTATTGCAGCGAAACTTGCAGGCAAAGCCGATGAGGCAGGAAAATTATGAGAAATTATAAAATTTTATATATCCGCTCGCCGATTTGTGTAAGGTGAAAAAATAATGAAAGGTATTGCTTTTTTGCCCGAGTTGTGGTATTATAGTAATATTAGTATAAGATAAGGGGAATATCATGCTCAAAATTTCAGATAAAACTAATCTGCTTGAACAGAGTTCGCCTATTGCCGAGGGGAACGGCGCACCAAATTATTTTAGGGAGATATTCAGCTACCGCGAGGTGCCGAAGGTTCCGTTTGACGGACACTCGCAGGCAACCGCTATGCCCGGCGATATCTGGATGACCGATACAACCTTCAGGGACGGTCAGCAGTCGGTTGAGCCGTACAGCGTAAAGCAGATTGTTGACATTTTTACCTTGCTCAGCCGTCTTTCGGGCGAGCAGGGCAGAGTGAGGCAAACGGAGTTTTTCGTTTACGGCAAAAAGAACATCGAGGCTATCGAAAGGTGCCGTGCGCTCGGCTTCCGTTTTCCTGAAATAACCACGTGGATAAGGGCGGATAAAAAGGACCTTGAGCCCGTAAAAAGGCTGGGTATTGCCGAAACGGGCATTTTAACGAGCGTTTCTGACTATCAGATATACAAGAAGCTTGGGCTCAACCGCGAGCGCGCGATGGCGAAGTACGAGGCGGTTGTAGGTCAGGCGATGGAGTATGGCATCGTTCCGCGCTGCCATCTTGAAGACGTTACCCGCGCCGATTTTGAGGGCTTTGTTCTTCCGTTTGTGGAGAGGATGGAGAGGCTTTCGCAAAAAACGGGTGTGAGCGTTAAGTACCGCATTTGCGATACCCTGGGTTTTGGCGTGCCCTATCAGGGTGCGAGCCTGCCGAGGAGCGTTATAGGCATTGCCACGGCTCTTCGCAGCTGCGGTGTGCACTCCGAAAGGATGGAGTGGCATGGTCACAACGATTTTTACAAGGCGGTTGCAAACGCATCCACCGCTTGGCTTTACGGTATTTCTGCCGTGAACTGCTCGCTGTTTGGCAGAGGAGAGCGCACGGGCAACATTCCGCTTGAGGGCATGGCTATGGAGTACGCTTCGCTCAAGGGGGACCTTGGCGGTATGAACACCGCCGTTATAACGGAGATTGCCGATTACTATAAGAGGGAGATCGGTTACGATATACCCCAAAACACCCCGTTCGTTGGCGAGCATTTCAATATGACGCGCGCCGGCATCCATGCAGACGGGCTTATGAAGGACGAGGAGCTTTACAATATTTTTGATACGGGCACACTCTTAAATAAGCCGCCGCAGGTGCAGATAGGCGCAAACAGCGGTGCGGCAGGGATTGCTTACTATATAAACACGCGCTACGGGCTTTCGGGCGAGAGATGCGTGCAGAAGAGTGACGCGCTCGTTATCGCGCTTAAGGACTGGGTTGCCGAGCAATTTGCATCAGGCAGGCAAACACTCATGACGGACAGCGAGCTTGAGGAGAAGATATCGCTGCTGACGGGCGTTAAAAAAGGAGAGGAGAGATGAGATCAGGCGTCGCACAGAAGCTTATTCAAAGCCACGTTGAAGAGGGCGTGAATATTAAAGAAGTGCCCGAAATCTCACTTAAAATAGACCAAACGCTCACCCAGGACGCTACGGGAACGATGGCCTTTCTGGAGTTTGAGAGAATAGGAGTGGATAGGGTTAAAACTGAGCTTTCGGTGGCGTACGTGGATCATAACACCCTGCAATCGGGCTTTGAAAACGCGGACGATCACGCGTATCTCAGGAGCGTTGCAAGGCGGTTTGGCGTAGTTTACTCAAAGGCGGGCAACGGCATTTGCCATCAGCTTCACCTGGAGAGGTTTGCCGTGCCGGGTAAAACTCTGCTTGGCTCGGATAGCCACACCCCAACCTGCGGAGGGCTTGGTATGCTCGCGATAGGTGCGGGCGGTATGGACGTTGCCGTGGCTATGGGCGGCGGCAGATACGTAATTTCCAACCAAAAAATAATAAAGATAAACGTTACGGGCAAGCTTCGCCCCTACGTTTCGGCAAAGGACGTCAGCCTTGAGCTTCTCCGCCGAATAGGCGCGAAGGGCGGCGTTGGCTGCATAATGGAATGGGGTGGTGACGGCATAAAAAATCTTTCCGTCACCGATCGCGCAACCATAGCTAACATGGGTGCGGAAACGGGCGCAACGGCAACCGTTTTCCCGTCCGACGAGGTCACCCGTGCATTTCTCGCCGCGCAGGGCAGAGAGGGTGATTACACCCCCGTTTTTGCAGATGAGGGCGCGGAGTACGACGGGGTTATAGAGATAGATATGTCCCGTATATCGCCGCTTATCGCCTGTCCGCACAGCCCAGATAACGTTGTGCCGGTCAGCGAGATAGAGGGGCAGAGCATTGCCGTTTCACAGGTTTGCATAGGCTCTTGCACGAATTCCTCGCTAACCGATCTACTGAAGGTTGCCACCCTTTTAGAGGGGCGCAGGATAGCAGACGGCGTTTGCGCAACCGTTTCGCCGGGATCTGCGGCGGTGCTTTCCATGCTTTGCGGAAAGCCGCTGGAGAGCATTGTGGGTGCAGGCGTGCGCCTTTTGGAATGCACGTGCGGCCCGTGTATCGGCATGGGGCTTTCTCCGAGGTCGGGGGGAGTCAGCGTGAGAACGTTTAACAGAAATTTTTTAGGCAGAAGCGGAACGGCTGACGCCTTGGTTTACCTCGTTTCGCCGGAAACGGCTGTGGCGTGCGCGCTTACGGGCAGGATAACCGATCCCACCAAGCTCTTTAGGGGGGAGATGAATATAACCCTTCCCGAAAAATTCGCGGTTTTGGATGGGATGTTTGAATATCCGCCGAGCGCGGAGCAGGCAAAAAATATAACCATAGAGCGCGGTGCAAACATCAAGCCGTGCCCCGAGGGCATTGAGCCTAAAAACGGAGAAGTGGCCTATATCGCGATAAAAGTGGGGGATAACATCACCACAGACCATATAATTCCGGCAGGCAGCAAGATACTGCCTTACCGCTCAAACGTGCCAAAGCTCTCCACCTTTTGCTTTTCGGGGGTGGACGGCGAGTTTTACAAACGAGCAAGTGAATACGGCGCAAGCGTTATAGTTGGCGGCGAAAATTACGGGCAGGGCTCATCACGCGAGCATGCGGCGCTTACGCTGCTGCACCTTGGAGTGAGGGCGGTTATTGCCAAATCGTTTGCGAGAATACACGAGGCAAATCTAATTAACTCCGGCATTGTGCCCCTCACCTTTAAAAGGCAGGAGGATTACGACGATATGTGCCTTGGCGAGGCGCTCACCTTTGAAAATCTGCTCGGCGGAATTGACAGCGGCACGGTGATAGCGCGCGGTGCAAACGGGAAAAAATACGAGCTGCAATGCACGCTTGGGGCGAGGTCTGCCGAGATTTTGAAGGCGGGCGGACTTTTAAAGCTTACGGGTAAATGATTATGGATAAAAAATGGATAGACGAGTCCGTTGAGAGATTTCGCGAGCTGCTTGTTCAGCAGGCGGAGCGCGCCGAGGGACTTGCGGCGGTAAAAAGCCAAAGCAAAAAAAATGCAGACCGGGTGGTTATCGGCATCTGTGACGGTGACGGCATCGGCAGCATAATAATGAGAGAGGCGAGGCGCGTGCTTGGCTATTTGATGAAAGCTGAGCTTGAAAGCGGTGCGGTGATGCTTAAGGAAATTAGGGGGCTCACCATAGAAAACCGCCTTTATCACGGAAAAACGGTGCCTGATGAGTCGCTTGAGGACCTTATGGAGTGCGACGTGCTGCTCAAGGGCCCCTTCACAACGCCCAGCGGAGGAACGCTCAAGAGCGCGAACGTTGCCCTTCGCGGAATATTTGATCTTTACGCAAACATACGCCCCGTTAAGGTTAAGGAGAAGGGTATCGACTGGACCTTTTTCCGTGAAAATACCGAGGGCGAGTATATTCTTGGCGGCGAGGGCATTAGCGGAGAAGGGCTTGCCGTTGATTTTAGGGTGATTACGGACGAGGGCACTCGCAGGATAGCGAGGGCGGCGTTTGAATACGCAAAGAGCAACGGCAAAAAATCCGTAACGGTGGTTACCAAATCGAACATCGTTAAGAAAACGGACGGCAAATTTTTGGATATCTGCTACCGCGTTGCCGCCGATTACCCCGATATAAGGGTGGATGAATATTACGTTGATATAATGAGCGCAAACCTCATAAATCCTGAGATAAACGCGGGATTTGAGGTTATGGTGATGCCTAATCTTTACGGCGATATATTGAGCGACGAGGGCGCACAAGTGCAGGGAAGCGTGGGTACGGCAGGCAGCGCAAACCTTGGCGACGGCTTTGCTATCTTCGAGGCGATACACGGCTCCGCACCCAGAATGATAAGAGATGGGATTGCCGAATACGCAAACCCCACAAGCATTTTAAACGCCGTGGAGATGATGCTTCGTCACATCGGCTATACCGCAGCGGCGGATAGACTGGTGCGCGCGCTTGAGATATGCACCGATAAGGATGCACCCGTTTTCGTTACGGGCAAGGCGGACGGCGCAACCTGCGCGCAGTTTGGCGATTACGTTATGAAAACCCTTGAGTCCGTTTAGGATAGGGGTAAACATAAAAACAAAAAATTTATTTAGCGTTTAAAAGCGCAAAAGGAGGCAAACAATGGCACAAGAAAAGGTTCGTAAGCCGGATAGCGCACTTATTTTAGCTATCGCTTACGTAGTAATCGGTATCCTCTTCTGCATTTTCAAGGGAGAGGTAATCAGCTGGATCATGACGGCAGCAGGCGTTCTGTTTATCGTTCAGGGTATCCTTCACATAGTTGCAAAGAGAACCACCGAGGGTATTATCAATATCGTTATCGGTGCGGTAATTCTTCTCTGCGGCTGGCTTCTTTTGAAGGTTGCGCTCATAATCTTCGGTATTCTCATCGCGGCATCGGGCGTTTTAAACCTTATCCAGATGTTCAAGGGCGGCAAGCTTGCACTTATCCCCCTTATCGTTGCAATTGCAACCATCGCGGTAGGCGTGCTCCTCGTAGTTAGCCAGTGGGTTGTGTTTGACGTTATGTTCATCATCATCGGCGTATTGTTCATCGTTGACGGCGCAATCGGCGTTTTCAATAGCGTTAAGAAATAAATACCGCCTAAAACGCGCGATATCGCGCAATAACAGAGAAAAATCAGCGTGCAAAGCACCTTGTTTTTAAGCAGGGCTTGCACGCTTTTTTTGTGCCGTTTATGCTTTTTGCGGCAAAAAGTTCTCTCCCGCCGTTGACAATAAATATATAAAGGTTTATAATATAATAATACGTGAAGCAGCTTTGAAAATTTTTTTTGAAATTTTTGTAACAAAATTAAAGAAAACGGAGTCTATATTAACGGGAGTAATGAAAGCGGACGTCTTTAACCGATTGCTTAAGCAGCTTAAAGGGAGCGAGCAGGCATTTCGGCAAATTTACGAATATTATCTGCCAAGGATAAAATATCACGTGGCGTCCAAATATGGCAGTCGGGTGGATTTTGAGGACGTGGCGCACGACCTTTTCACCAAGCTGATAAGGATGGAAAGTCCGCCAGAGGTTCAGAGCCCAACCGCGTGGATATACCGCATTTGCGATAACATCGTGCTGGATAAGCTCAGGCGAACGCGCGGCGAGGTTGAGCTGAACGAGAGCATTTCGGCGGCGCCGGTAACGGGCTCGCTGACAGAGGCGGAGGTGGACTCCAATGCAGACTTTTTTAAAATTCTCTCCCACCTCGATAATGAGAGCGCACAGCTCGTTCGGCTGGTTGTGTGGGACGGCTACAATTTAAAGGAAGCGGCTCAAATTTTAAAAATAGGCTACGGGGCTGCGAGGCAGAGATACTCGCGCGCACTGAAAAAACTCAAAGATTATTTGTGATATGGTAAAAAGTAAGCTAAAACGCCTGAAAAAGGCGGAAGAAAACAGAATATTAAAGGAGCACGAGGGACTTTACGCAAGGCTTGTTGAGGAGAACTATTCCGAGGCCGCTTTGGCAGAGAAGAGCGATTTTACCGAGAAGCCCGTTCGCAAGGGCTTTGCCTTCCCAAGGTGGGCGATCGCCACCGTTGCGGCGGCAGCAGTCACCGTGATAACGGGCGTTTCGTTTGCGGCGGGGCTTGGCGGTATGTTTGCGCCGAAAAAGGACTTTAACAATGCCGCTCCCGGCTTGCAGGGGCCGGTTACCGTTACGGTGAGCGAGCTTGAAAGCAGGCTGAGCTGTACCTCCCTCAACACCTCTGCACTCGGCATAAAGAACGTTAGCGAGGTGTATAGCGGCGGAGAGGTTGGATATTTTACCGTTGAGGTGGATACCTTCCACACCTTCGATATGATAGTAAAGGTAGATCCCGAAATCAGCGTGCCCGAGTCTATAAAGCCGGGCGCAAACGCGGTGAGAGAGGTGAACAGGCACGGCTTTGAGGTTGCCTACACCGTTTCGAGGCGCAGGCTTGAGGATTATTTCAGCTTTAACACCAAGGCGGTGGTCACTACGGACAGTGAGGTCTATTATATAAGGTATAACTACTCGTCGTCCTCGCCCACCTGCGAGCTTTTAGAGCTTATTGAGGAGTGCATTACGCCCAAGGCGTGAGAGGATTATGAAAAAATTAACGTTGCTGCTGTGCGCGCTCCTTCTCGTGTTTAACGCGAGCGGTTGCAGTATACTCATGGCAACCTGCATGGGGCTGGGCGGCGGAGATCAATCGAGCAGCTCGGTAGAGCGGACGTTGAGAGGCTCGGCTGTGGAGATAGCAGACGTGAACGGCGTGCTTGCCCGTTTGTCGATTTCGGCAAAGGCGGATGGGATAGGAGAGGTTTACGGCTATGGCTACGGAAGCGGCTATGAGTATTTCTCCATAAAGAGAGATGGGGCCGCAACCCTTTGGATAACGGTGGTGCCGAGCGGCAAGCCCCTGCCAAAGGGCGTTGAGGAGCCGAGCACCAACACCGCAAAATCTGTGAACGGCACGGACGTGCGCTATGCGGTGAGCCGAAGGCGGCTTGAGGATTGCTACAGCTACAAAACGCAGGCGGTTGTCGCGTGCGGCGGAGATAGAGCGATAATAAGATACGATTATTCGTCGAGATCGCCCGAGTGCGAGCTTTTGGGCTTGATAGAGGCGTTGTTTGAGGCAAAGGAGTGAGGACGGAATTATGAAAAAGTTAATAAGTATGATTTTAATAGCGGTCGTCTGCATTGCCTTTGTTGGATGCGCGGCAAAGGGTGGCAGTCATTACGATAACGTTGCAAATTCTCAGCTGACGGCAAGCGGACTGAACAACCTTCGCCAGGTGGTTTCCGAAGAGTGGGATTACGCCTTTGTTGCAGGCGATTGCATTTTTACCGACGACGGATACTATAGGTTTGAGGACGTTTTGGAATACAACCTTTCAAACGACGGCTTTGAGTTTGGCGAGAAGGAAGAGAGGGCGGTATTCTTTGCCCGCGGAGAGGAGTGTGTTTACGGCGTTTACCGCTCTGAATACAAGAACGGCTACGGCAGCTTTTACGCCTTCAGCGCAAGCTACGAAAACCCGAGTGTGGAGTGGGCGTATATAGGCCGTTACCCGTATGAGGAAGCCTTTGTAGGTCAGGGTGGCAGCGAGGATGGCAGGCTCATTCTCATCGGCAAGGAGCTGATCGCGTTTAACTACAAAACGATGAACAGGCTTGCCACGCAGGAGATCGGCAATGCCGACGCGTGGGATTTTGAGTACTTCCAGAGGGGCAACACCGCCGTTGTGTTCAACGGTGGCGACACGGTGCTTTACACCTACGATAAGGCGTTAAATAAATTCAGCAAGTGGAGCATTGAGGGGGATTATTCCCTTTCCGAAAGCCCTGCCGAGATAGACGGGTTCTACTTCTTTGGCGGAGATAGGATTGAGATAGTTAAGGTTGGCGACGTGGAGGAGGGCGCCGAGAGTGCCGCGCTTGAAAGGTACGAGGCAATGCTTCTTGAAGCGAGCGGTGATTACGTGTCAGACGGCGTTTACAGTGCAACCCTTTCAAACGGAACGGTTACGGCAACCGATGGGCAAGGCTTGGAGCGCACGGTGAGCGTTCAGGCGATTATTGAGGGCGTTCCCGCGGTGAGTGCTTGCGTTCAGGCAAGGGACGGCTTGATGCCCGAGATAACCTCGGTTAAGATCGTGGACGGCGAGATATTCATCCTTCTTGAAAGGGAGCCGGACGTGTTTGCCGGACTTCGCGACGTGAACGACGGAATACCTCAAATAGTGGTAAGGCTCGATTTAGAGAGCGGAGATCTTACCTTCTGCGGGCTCGTGGACTTTACGGGCTACAGCATTTACAGAATAGTTAAACTTTAAAGAGCGGGCGGGGCAGATATCTGCTTCCGCCTCATCGTTTTTATATAAAACCCCGTAAATCGCACAAAAACGGGGATAGAGGTGAAAAATGGCAGGCAAGGCGGCACAGAGGGCTGTGGGCTCGGGCACGGTTGATCTAACACAGGGCCCTCTGTTTAAAAACATAATAAAATTCACCGTTCCGGTAATTCTCACGGGCATTTTGCAGCTGCTGTTCAACGCGGCTGATATCGTTGTTATTGGCAGATACGGAAGCGATACTGCCCTCGCGGCGGTAAGTGCCACGGGTGCGCTCATCAACCTTATAGTAAACCTTTTGGTTGGGCTTTCGGTGGGTGCAGGCGTGTGCGTGGCGAGGTGCTTTGGCTCCCGCGATGACAGAGGGCAGCACGAGGTCGTTCATACCTCAATGCTCGTTGCAGGTGTTGGCGGCGTGGTGTTTGGGTTGATAGGCTTTTTCTTTGCGAGGATATTCCTCGTGTGGATGAGCACGCCCGATAACGTTATAGATCAGGCGTCAACGTACGTCAGGATATATTTTATAGGCGTGCCGTTTTCCATCGTTTATAACTTTGGCGCGGCGATATTGCGCTCGGTGGGCAACACCAAGCGTCCGCTGTTGTTCCTCGTTATTGCAGGCGTTATCAACGTTGCGTTTAACCTGGTTTTCGTTATCGTTTTGAATATGGATGTAGCCGGCGTTGCGTGGGCTACCGCAATATCGCAGTTTGTTTCGTGCATTTTGGTAGTCGCTCACCTTTTAAGGGTGAAGGGCGCGCACAGGCTTCAAATAAGCAAGCTGAGGATCTACGGCGATAAGCTCAAGCAGGTGCTCGTGGTAGGTTTGCCGGCGGGTATTCAGGGCTCACTCTTTTCTATATCGAACGTGCTTATTCAGTCGTCCGTCAACGGATTTGGAGATATAGCCATGTCCGGTAACGGCGTTGCCGCAAATATCGAGGGCTTCGTATATACCAGCATGAACTCCTTCCACCAAACGGCGCTCAACTTTACGGGCCAGCACGTCGGAGCGAAAAAGCAGGATAGAATAAAGCTCATCACGGGTATTTGCGTCGCATGTGTATCCGTAGTGGGGCTGGTTATGGGCGTGGGAGCATTCCTTTTAGGTAAGCCGCTCATCGGCATTTACGAGCCGGGCAGGGATGACGTTGCCGCCTATGGCATTATGAGGATGAGCATCATCTCCACCACCTATTTTATCTGTGGCATTATGGACGTTTTCAGCGGAACCTTACGCGGTATGGGAAAATCCATAAGCTCAATGATCATAACCCTGCTGTGCGTTTGCGGTATAAGGGTGGTTTGGATCTACACGGTATTTGAGGCAAACAAAACGCTCACTACGCTGTATTTATCCTATCCGATCTCATGGGCGATATGCGTGGTGGCGCAGCTTATTCTGTTCATATTCGCATATAAGCAGATGATAAAGCGTGCGAGGATAAGCGAGATGCTAAGCGCCGAAGTGCGCGGCGAGCCGGATGATAAGAAGGTCGAATAAATTATTTATTCTCTTTTCGTTCCTTTATCCATTTTGAAAAACGGTTATAAAAACGCTCGCCCTTCTTATAGGCAAACAGCTCGCATATTGCAAACAAGCCGAAGTATGCCGGAATTGCAATCAAGGCAATTGTAGGATAGGTCAAAAATTCCAATCCTCCAAAGGGAGAGTGAATAAGAAACATCGAGTTTACCTCGTATGCCATCTCCTCTGAAACCAACGTGCGAAATACAAGATTGCAATAAAGTCCGATAACCATCATCTCGACTACAGAAATCACGATATGAATTATATTATTTTTAATATTCACCTTCACGTGACCAAAAATAGCCAGCAAAAGCACGTTGAAAAGAAGCGTAGCATGAGAGATTATTCCTTTTGTCACGTCAAAATCAGCAAGGGTGGGGTTTCTGATAAAATCAACGTTGGCGAACATTCCCACAAGGGTGGACACAATGCCAAACCAAAAAATGTAATCGGATAAAAATTTTCCAATCCGAGAGTTTTTGTCTCTCAAAAAGCCATAGACCACGCAAGACCACATTACCACATTACATGGGTATATCGGTAAAATCAGATTGGGGTTATGAGTCAGATACTCCATAGCCGTTCCGTCTGAAAAATGATGGTATAAAAGCGAACTGTAATGACAAAAAACGGTGAAAATCGCCGATACGATAAGAAGAACATCTTTGATGCGTTCACTCTTACAATACTTTTTAACACACAACAAGCCAATTGCAATTACGGCGATAAGTACTAAATTTAATATTAAAAGGTGTTTCATAATATTTTTCCTTTAATCGTTGAAGATATAGCAATTGACATTATATCATGTATTTTTGATAAAATCAAGTACGTAATACTGTACCATAAAACCTGTGATTTTAGCGCAAAAGAATCCGTCTGTTTTTGTATAGGAATTTCATCACAGATGAATATACCCACACCCTGCACCTGAAGAGCAAGCTCTTCGATCTTCGGGTGGGGTATGCGAACCCATATTCAAAACGCAAAGCGTTTTGAGTGGGTTTGATGAGCGTACGGGTAACCAACGACAGAAAAAAGAAAAAGCACCACTTTTGGTGGTGTCTGTCTCTTTTCTTGGTGAGGCAGAGGAAAGCGCGGAGAGCGGCAAGGAATAAAAATGGCGAATTTTGTGAGATAAACGGGGGATATTTAGTTTTTTTCCGCACATAATACTGTTAGCGGTCAACCGCT
>JAFVXM010000043.1 GCA_017501205.1 Clostridia bacterium | reverse complement strand
GCGTCCATGGCGATCACCGCCTCGCCGCGGCTCTCCTTAAGCCCACATAAAAAGGCTGCCTGCTGACCGAAATTGCGGCTGAAGCTGAAGCCTCTGATGCGCTTGTCTCTCTCGCAGGCCTGCTTTAAGATATCTTCGGTTTGGTCGTGTGAGCCGTCGTTTACAACTATAATCTCAAACGGCTCGCCAAGCGTTTCAAGCATGGGAATAACCCTTTCAAAGAATAGGGGCAGCGATTCCTGCTCGTTGTACGCCGGCACTACTATTGAGTATTTTGCCTTTTCCATAAACATCCTCCTCTGACTATTTTACCATTTAACTCCTGCTTTGTAAACAAATTTCAAACAAATTGAGAAAATCTTTGACAAATGAAATATTTAATATTATAATAAAACTGTATGTAGCGTATAATTAGCAGTGTAATGCCCTGATTTTGCGCGAAATACGCCGCATTTTAATCTTGCGATTTTGAGTGTGCGGAAAAAAAGAAAGGTGGTTGGATGATGGATTACAATCTTATTTACGAAAACTGGCTTGCAAATCCTTCTCTCTCGGCGGAGGAGCTTTCGGAGCTTACTGCTATTTCTGAGGACGAAAAGGAGAAGGAGTATCGCTTTGCGAAGGATCTTGATTTCGGCACGGCAGGCATGCGCGGCATAATCGGCCTTGGAACGAATATGATGAACGTTTACACGGTAAAGCGCGCAACCAACGGTCTTGCAGAATATATTAAATCGCTCGGCGCAAGGGCTAAAAGCAGGGGCGTTGCGATCTCTTACGATACCCGCCGCTTCTCCGAGGAGTTTGCCCGTGCGGCAGCAGGCGTTTTGGCTGCAAACGGAATAAGGGTTCACATTTTCACCGAGCCGCATCCCGTTCCGATGCTGTCCTTTGCGGTACGCAAGCTGAAGGCTGTTGCAGGCATTATGATAACTGCCAGCCACAATCCCAAGGAGTACAACGGCTATAAGGTTTACGGTGAGGACGGCGCGCAGATGTCGCCCGAGGCTACCGCAGAGGTGGTTGGCTATATAAATAAGTCCGATTATTTCTCCGTGCCTTGCCTTGCAGTTGCACCCTTCTCGGAAAAAACCGAAAGGTCGGGGGTAAATAAGATCGGTCAGGGGCTTGAAAGGGCATATTTTAAGGCTATTTTAAAGGCCTCGCTCTCGCGCAGCATCGTTAAAAAGCAGGCCAAATCGCTGAAGATAGTATACACACCTATTCACGGCAGCGGATATAAGCCGGTTATGACCATACTTAAAAAGCTGGGCATTACGCCCGCAGTAGTTCAGGAGCAGGTTGCTCCGGATGAAAACTTCTCCACCGTTGAAGTTCCAAACCCCGAAAACAAGGAAGCCCTTTCAAGGGGTATCGCGCTTGCAGAAAAGGTTAAGGCAGACGTGGTGTTTGGTACCGATCCCGATTGCGACCGCCTTGGCGTTGCGATCAGGAACGAGGAAGTGAGTTCGTTTCCCTTTCGGGCAATCAAGTGGGTATTTTGCTTGCAGATTATATAATGTTAAGGCTCAAGGAGGAGAGAAAGCTACCTTCTAACGGCGTTATCGTAAAGAGCTTTGTTTCAACGGGGCTCGTTCGCTCGATAGCCGATAGCTACGGCGTTGAGGTGGTTGACGTTCCCGTTGGCTTTAAGTACATAGGCGAGAAGATCGCCGGCTACGAGAAGGACCGCAGCAAGCAGTTCCTGTTTGGATTTGAGGAGAGCTGTGGTTATCTTCGCGGAACACACGCGAGGGATAAGGACGCTGTCGTTGCGAGCATGCTGTTTGCAGAAATGGTTTGCTATTACAACTACAGGAACGTTTCCGTAATCAACAGGCTCAATTCAATTTATGAAAAATACGGCTACGCGCAGGAGAGAACGGTAAGCATCAAGTACGAGGGCGTGAACGCAATGCAGGATATGAACGCCGTTGTGGATTCTCTCAAGGGCGAGTTTATTCCTAAAATAGATATATATAATGTTAAGGCGGTTAGGGATTATTCAACCGCAACCGCAATCACTGCAGACGGCGATACCGTTGAGATCGAAAGCGCAAGGACGAACGCCGTGTATTACGAGCTTGAAAACGGCATATTTATTTGCGTTCGCCCAAGCGGAACGGAGCCTAAGCTCAAAATATATTATTTTATAAGGGCAAACGACAGGCAGACGTCGGAGCACGCCGTAGAAAAACTTATGGAAGCGTTTGCTAAAATACTTGAAGAAAAAAATTAAAAAAATTTAAAAAACTGCTAAAAAACAGTTGACTATTGCTTTTTAAAGTGATAATATAAATAGGCTGTCAGTTCGCGCTGGCGGTAACACCCTTGCCGATGCAAGGGAAAAGAGTAGATTGACAACTGCATAAAAAGATTTAAAGAACAAAGTACAGAAGGCAAAAACAAGAAACTTAAATATTTTAAATGGTTAATACGAACGTTGAAGAGCGTAAGGACAATAATCACTGGAAAGAATTAAGTTTTAGGATTTTTTGAAGGTATCAAGAAAGATAATTCGACGGATTACGGAAGTAATCAAGAAAAGATCAAGCTACAAAGAGCACACAGGAGGATGCCTTGGTATATGGCGCCGATGAAGGACGTGACAAGCTGCGATAAGCTGCGGAGAGTTGCAAATGAACGTAGACCCGCAGATTTCCGAATGAGGGAACTCACCATAAGTAATGTTATGGTATCGTATACTGAATCAATAGGTATACGAGGGGAACCCGGGGAACTGAAACATCTCATTACCCGGAGGAAAAGAAAGAAACATCGATTCCGAAAGTAGTGGCGAGCGAAATTGGAACAGCCCAAACTTCATATAGTAATATGTGGAGGGTTCGGACCCTGATTAGTACGGCGAATGATAGTGGAACGTACCTGGAAAGGTAGATCGAAGAGGGTAAAAATCCCGTACACGAAATTATTCAAAGGCGAAGGGTAACCAGAGTACGTCGGGACACGAGGAATCCTGACGGAAGGACGGAGGACCATCTCCGAAGGCTAAATACGACCAT
>JAFVXM010000042.1 GCA_017501205.1 Clostridia bacterium | reverse complement strand
TATATGCGTGAGCGGCAAGGCAACGGTAAAGGGATTTAGATACAGCCAAGAGGCGCAGCAGAGAAGCACGGCCTTTGAAAACGGCATAGGCTCGTTTACCTACGTTGACGGTGCATATACGGCAAACGGCGGTTTAACTCTCCTTGGTGCTAACGGAAAATCGGCGTTATACGCACCTATTGAAATGTGCGATTTCACAGTTAAAACGCAGCTTTCAAGCGCTGTTAGCAGTGGCTATGCAGGAATAGGTATCGGCTTTGCAGAAGATTATATCTTCCTCGGAAGGCACGCGGGCAGAATAATTGCGGCACACGTAACGAACGGTGACTACGCTGTGTACGGAAGCATCGGCGACGTTAGCGGAAGCGTAACCTTGCAGCTTGAAAAGGTTGCCAATGCTTATAGGGCTGTGGCGATCGACGGTAACGGAAACGTAACCGTGGTTGCGGAGGATATTTTAGCAAATTACTCCAAGGTTGAAGCTATGCTCGTGGCGAGTGACTGCGATGCAAGCTTTGGATATTTGTCCTTTGGTGACGATATAAACGGAAGGGAAGGCTTTGCTTCCTTTATAGCACAGGGCAAGATAGACTTTTCGCTTACCAGCTCAAGTTCTCTTTATCAGTATAACGTGTTCGGCGGCAACTGGCAATATGTGATCGGCGGCATCGAGCAGACCGATAAAACCGCCGAAAACGCGCATTATGCCTATACTGCAGGGGCATTGAGCAGCTTCCGCGCTACGTTTGCGCTCCGTGCGGAATTCGCGGGAGAGGGCTCTTTTGTTCAAGCAATGTGGGGCAAGCCCTCGGCAGGCTCCGATCAGGGTTATGCTATGAAGATAACGCCGGATGGCAAGGCTGTTCTTATAGATAGCCGCTCAAACGTTTTGGATGAATACGTTATCGAAGGCTTTGAGCAGGGAGCGGATTACGACTTTACCGTTTCGGTAAGAGGAAGCAACGCGTTCGTTTACTTCGGTACGGATGAAAAGCTTATTTTAAGCTCGCCCGTGGCAGGCGGTAAAGGTTACTTCGGCTGGAAGGGCAGCTTTGCAAGCTTTGCAATTACCTCTTACGGCGTGTACTCGGCAGATGGCAACTACACCGTTCTTTCAGGCGCGATCAACGTGTTCAGAAACGAGCACGTTCAGGGCGGAACGGATATTGAAATCTCCGGCGCAGGCAGCAATTACGGCTACGTTTCGTTAAAAAAGACTACTGTTGCTAACTTTGCAACCTCGTTCAATCTTCAGCTTACCAGAACAAGCCTCATTTCCCGCGGACGCTTCCGCGTTTATATCGGCGGAAAGAGCGGCTACAACTCGCTTAGAAGCGGACTTATCTTCCAGCTTGACGATAGGGGAAGAATTACCATTTACGAGGATGGCGAGAAGAAGGTTGATAACTACGAGGCAAAGAAGTTTGATACACAAAGCTGCTATATCGTGCTCGCGTACGTAGATGGCGTTCTCAACGTTTATCAGGCCGATTACAAAGAGGATCTGAATTATAGCAGAAAGGATATAGAAAAGATTTATACCTATAATGATAGCTTCTGCCGTTCGGGCGCGTTATCCTTCTACACCAACAACGCGTCGGTTAGGATGTGTAACATCAGAGCCATGGCGGTTGATAGGGATGAGGATTACACCAAGGGCGTGCTGTTTACCGATTATTTTATCGATTCGCCTCCCGCACCGGAGCCGGAAATCGTTTCTGCACCTGCAAAGGTGGGCTATGAAAACGACTTCTCGGATAAGATGACCTTGGGTGATTTTACACGTTACAGCGGTGCAATAAGCATCTCCGACGGAATGTTGATCGTTGACGGCATATACGGAAACAACTGGGATGCAGGCACAGGTCTTGCGTATGGCACGTTTGAAAACTTTGAGCTCAAGGTTAAGGTTAACGTTCAAAATGCCTTTGGCTTTGGTGCGATTGAGTTTAACAAAGCATCGCCTAGCGTAAACCATCAGCAGTCGGCAATAACGCTTATGATAACTAATAGCGGTGCTTCGCTGTATCTCGGAAACGACGTATATCAGCCCGGCTCAAGTGTGGGCGTTGTTCATGGCGAAAACGGCTTTATGGACGTTACTCTCCGTGTGGAAAATGGTGTGATAACCTACGATTTAGGCGCTGAATCGGCTTCGTTTAAGATTTCAGAGCTTAAAAGAAACAACCTGTATAGCGGCTTCATTTCATTTAATGCAGGCAGCAACAAGGTTTACTTTGATGATTTAAAAATTACGTTATTATAAGGAAATGCGTATGTACGGCAAATACTCTGCGCTTGTATTCTGGGCGTGGAACGACCGCATAACCAACGATGGCATTGATGAGCAGTTAAAGCAGTTTTACGATGCCGGAATCGGCGGTGTGATCGTTCACGCAAGAGCAGGCTTAAAAATTGAATATATGTCGGATCAATGGATGGATCTTTTTGCTCACGCGGTCAGAAAGGCTAAGGAGTTGGGATTAAAGGTTGTGATCTATGATGAAAACGGCTGGCCGTCCGGCTTTGCGGGCGGAATGGTCGTAAGGCAAAACCCGGATTTTGCTATGAAGCAGTTGATATTCTCTGTCGGAGTACCCTGCTCCGACGAGATACTTTGCTCGTATAAAAAGGAAGGGGACGAATACGTTGTGGGCGGCAACGATCTGTTTGCTTGTGTTAAGAGAAACAGCGATTACGTCGATTTGACGGATAGGCGTGTAACCCAGGCGTTTATTGGTTTAACTCATGAAAAATACCGTGAAAAATGTGGTGATGAGTTTGGAAAAACCATCGTCGCAGTCTTTACGGACGAGCCTCAGTATTCATCGTTTGAAAACTTTTTATTTCCATATTCCTGCGAGATAAACGGGGCTTTTCGCGAATTTTGCGGCTTGGATCTGAAGGAAAATCTCTGGCGCCTGTATGCGGAAAAGGAAGGGGAATTCAAAAAGCTTTACCTATCGTTTTTTGCTGAGCGCTTTAAGAAAAATTATACCGCAACCGTGGCGGAGTGGTGTGAGAAAAACGGCCTTGATATGACCGGTCACTTCAGCGCGGAGGACGGAATTATATCGCAGGCGTGCGGTAGCGGTGGCGTTATGCCTCATTATAGGTTCATGCAAAGGCCGGGCATCGATTATCTTGGCAGGAGATTTGCCTCGCCCGTTTTGCTGAAGCAGCTGGAGTCCGTTAAAAATCAGTGCGGAAAGGAAGTTGTTTTAAGCGAAAGCTTTGGCGGTGCAGGCTGGGGTGCTTCACTTAAGGATTACTCCAGAATATGGTGCTATCAGGCGGCGTTTGGCGTAAATCAGCTTTGTGCACATCTTTCCCCTTACAGTCTCTCGGGCGTAAGAAAGAGGGATTATCCGGGATTTTTTTCGGATGCTCAACCGTGGTGGAAGCATGCAGGTGAGTTTTTTGGCAGAATAGAGGCGCTCAACGAGCTGCTCTCCTCGGGCAAGGCTAAAAACAGAGTTGCCGTTTTACACCCCGTTTCGGCAGCGTTTGCAATGGAAAACTTTTCATCAATGCAAAGGAAGCTTTCCACGCAGTTCAGATGCTTAACCGAAAACCTGCTGGACTGCCAGATCGATTTTGATTACGTTGACGATCAAGGGTTTAAGGATGCTACGGTAGAGGGTGGAAAACTCATCGTAGGTGAGTGTGAATATGAGCTTGTGCTCGCGCTTGACGGCACCTTCGATAGCGATGTTTTAAATAAGCTTTCGGGCGTTAAGGTAGGCATCGTTGGAGTGGATTTTTTCAACCGCCGTGATGACGTTATAAGATGGTTTAAGCATTTGCGCTATGAGCGCCGCGCTGTCTTTACTGATGGCGAGGGCGTTGCACAAGGCCTTATAGTAACGTATAAGCAAACGGATGAGGGCGCGCTTGTCTACGCGTTTAATAAGAATAACTGTGATAGCAAAACCGTTTGTTTAAGCGGTGAATTTAAGGCCGTTAAGGAAATAAGCTTTAACGGCGAGGAAAGGGTTATGCCTGCGATAATGTGCGAAAAAGGCGGTTTTTGCCGTGTTTCGATACCTGCAGGCGGGGCTAAAGTCTTTGTTTTTCTCTCCGGTGGCGAAGCTGCTTGCGGCAAGGAATATATGGAAGAACTTCCGATTGTCGACAGCTGCTTAAAGGATAAAAACTGCTTGACGATCGACAGGGCCTCTTACTCGTTTAACGGCACGGACTATTCGGAGGTGAAGGACGTTATCAGCGTTGCATCCGAGGTGTACTCTCAAGGCGGAGCGG
>JAFVXM010000041.1 GCA_017501205.1 Clostridia bacterium | reverse complement strand
CGATCATAAAGCTGAGGTAATAATTGATAAACAGGCACGCGGCAAGCACCACTGTAAACATCAGCCGCTTGCCCTCCTTAAGCCTATCAAGGCCAAGCATCAAAAGAGGAAAAACACCCACCATATCCAGCCAGATAACGTTTTGATAGTACATCATAACGTATCCCGAAACGGCGTTCAGCACGGACAGGGCAACGTTTAAAACGGGCGCGTTTGGATTGCGGGTGTAAAGATAATACGAAGACGTGCCTGCAATTACGCACATCTTTAACATAACGAGTACGTTTGCAAACGACAGCATATCCGCCTTATCCACAAATGCCACGAGGAAGGTAAATGGACTTGACAGAAAGAAAAAGAAAACGCCGAAAAAGTTCATGCCCGAGGCGTGATTGAAATTAAAAAAGAAGCCTTCCTTTCCGGATAAAACGTCCTTAAAGGTTAAAAGAAGCGGAACGACCTGCTGGTCCATATCACACCACGAAACCGTTTTATCGCCAAACGGATACAGCCCGTTCACCTTATAAATTGCAAGCATGGCAAAAAAAACGATCATCGGCGGAACGGCCCAAATAAATCGCTTGAGCATGGCTATTATTCCGTTGTTCTCTGCCCGCTGACGGACAATGTGGGAATCATAGATCGCTCTCATTTTTTGCCTCCTTTTTTATTATTATCATTTTACTATTAAACGGGTATCTATGTCAAGCATATATTAAAAGTCCCGCAAATCAAAGGTTTTGCGGGACTTTTTTGTTTTACGTGAAATAAACCGTTTTGCCTTTTATTCGCCTGATGCCAAAATAAAGAGGCATACCAAGCACGTAAACCCACACCGATTGCGTGAGCAGCATTTGCGCAAACCATACCCAGTACGAGCCCATACCCTCACCGGGTGTAGCGAGAATAATGACAAAGGGTATCACGATTGCATTTACCAAAACGGGCGGCAAGCCACCAAGCAATGCGGACGCAACGTTCTGTTTAAACAAACAGCCTATACCGTACGTACAAACGGCGGCAACTAACGTTGCAATACTGCCTAACACGATATCAATTGCACCGTAGCCCGAAAGCAAATTTGCCATCGCACATCCCACAAACAGGCCAAAAATAGTTTCGGGAAAGAATAGCGGTAAAACACAGAGCGCCTCTGCCGGGCGAATCTGCAACGGTCCGTATGCGAGCGAACCAAATGCTATGGTGAGCCCTGCGTACAGGGCTGCCGTTACCCCCGCGCGGCATAGCAGCACGGTTAAGCTTTTCGTTTGTTTTTTCATTTTTCCTCCGAATAACGGAGCGGATGCTATAACATCCTGCTCGGTTTTTTTATTTTTTTTGGGAAGTGTTTTCCGAAAACCTTCCCCATTTATTCAATTATAACCCCAGCACACCGAATAAAAGCATGCCAAGCCCTGCTGCCACCAGAACGAGAATTATCGGGTGAAGCTTTTTCTTTTTTAAGCGTAAGTGCCCTAAAACAAACATTAACGCCACTAAACACAAACTCACCCAGTCAAAGCCCTCAACAGAAAGGCTTCTGAACATCTTAAGCTCAAGGCTGGGTAAAATAACCGAAAGTGCCAGCGAAACCGTGCTTGCGGCAACAAGCCCCACAACAACGGGCCTAACGCCGTAAAAGAATCCCTGAACGGGCGCACTGTTTATAAATCGCTCAAACACGATGGCTATTACTAAAATAATGAAAAATGACGGTGTTACAACGCCAAGCGTTGCACATACCGCGCCGAGAATTCTACCCCACCAGCCGTATTCCGCGCCCTGCATAGAGCCGATAAAAGTTGCAAGGTTTATCGCAATGGGACCGGGAGTGGATTCTGCCACACCTATAAAATCTAAAAGCTGCTCCTGCGTAAGCCAACCGTAATCTGATATCGCAAGCTCCTCTATCATCGGAAGCATTGAATAGCCACCGCCTATGGTGAACAGGCCTATTCTGAAAAACGCCCAAAAGAGTTCAAGAAAGATCATTTACCCTCTCCCTCCTCTTCACAATCACCATCAGACTCGCTGTTTTTGTGAGATAAAGGGCACTTTTCCTTTTCAATCGCCTTCTTTGCGCGGTGAGCCTTAATGCAAAAATAAGCCACCCCGCATGCGCCGCCTATAAGGATAAGCCAAATCGTTCCAAAATCCGTAAGCAGCGTTATGATAAATACGGCGATAACGCAAATTATAGTTACCGCGTTTTTATCCATGGGCTTGAACAGCTTTATAACGGCGTTAAACAAAAACACTGCAACCGCCGCCCTTATCCCTTTAAACGCCGCGGCAAACCACTTGTTTTCCTTAAATAGATCGAAAAAGAGATACACTATAGATATAATGATTACCGACGGTAAAACCACCCCAAGCGTCGCAAACAGACTGCCAAGCACGCCTGCCGTTTTATAGCCAACGTACGTTGCCGTGTTTATAGCAATGGCACCGGGGGTAGACTCCGCAATAATAATTATGTCCCCCATCTCCTTTTCGGTTATCCACTTTTTGTTTTCTGTCACCTCTCTTGAAATAAGAGAGATCATTGCAAGTCCGCCGCCAAACGTGAACAAGCCTATCTTAAAAAACACCCAAAAAAGCTCGAGCGACGTTAAAAATACGTTTTTTTTCATAATAAAAAGGGTGACAATTTTTGCCACCCGTTTATAAGCTTATTCGCCTTTGAAGGGAAGGAGTGCCATAACTCTTGCCTTCTTGATAGCTTCAGCAAGATCCCTCTGATGCTCGGCGCAAACACCGGTCATTCTTCTGGGAAGCATTTTACCCTTTTCGGTAACGAATTTTTTGAGTTTGTTTACATCCTTGTAATCAATGCTCGTGGCTTTTTCTACACAGAAAGTGCAAACCTTTCTTCTCTGTACCCTTTTCATGGGCTTCTTAGCAGGCTGAGCTGCCTGAGTCGTTGTTTTTTCTTCCATTTTAATACTCCAAATAAAAATAATGAATGTTAGAATTCCGCTTTATTTGCTCTTAAATCAGAAGGGAAGCTGATCGTCGTCAATTTCCTCAAGCACGGGTTTTTCTCTGCGTGCGGGGCGAGATACGACGGCTGCATCGTCATCAAAAGCGTCCGAAGCATTCTTCGGGGTAAGGAATTCGATTTCGCTTGCTACGATATCCGTAACGTTACGCCTGATTCCATCCTTATCTTCATAGGAGCGGTTCTGCAACTGACCTACAACGGCAACCTTGCTGCCCTTTTTAAGGTATTTGCCGCAGTTTTCCGCCAACTGCCTCCAAACCGTAATGTTGAAGAAGTCGGTTTCTCTCGTTCCGTCTGCACCGGTATAGCTGCGATTAACAGCTATAGCGAACCTGCAAACGTGAATTCCGCTCGAAGTTTCGGAAGTTTCAGGATCTCTGGTAAGATTACCAATTAAAAAAACTTTGTTCATAGACTTCTCCTACTATTAAAGTCTGGTTATCATCTGCCTGATTACCTCATCACTGATGCCTGCAACCCTTTCAATTTCCTTGTTAAGGGTAGGTTCAGCGGTGAAAGTCATCAAAACATAGTAACCTTCTGCCTTGTAGTTGATCGGATAAGCGAGCTTTCTGGTGCCCCACTTGTCGATCTTTTCTACACTGCCGCCGTTATCAGTAACGATCTTTTCGAATTTAGCAATAACAGCTTCCTTCGCTTCGTCGCTGATTTCGTTAGCGATAATGTAAAGCATTTCGTACTTGTTCATTTCTTTTACCTCCCGGACTTATTCGGCCTGCGATACTATCGCAAGCAAGGTAAGGCGCATGCGCCCTTTTTTCAGCCACGCTTCACCTTTAAAAAGCGCGCCGCCGCCATCTGGCGGGTATATTATTTCCTGCGGAGAGCCTTTCAACCCTCCGCAAGTCATAATTTTAACATATTGCCCAAAGATTGTCAACCGATTTTACTGTTTTTTTACGGAGTAACAGTCAAGTCAGGGAGACACTTAAGCATTTCGGTGATGAACTCTGCCATGGTAAGATCTACCCACGTGATATCGCCATCTTCATTTGCATCGGGTATTGCTGCGCCACCTCTCGTGGTGGGATATACGTAGCCGTTCATAGCTATACCGTAAATGAACAGCTTATCGATCTTATCCTTTGCCTCGTCATCG
The DNA here is from genome assembly GCA_017501205.1 of Clostridia bacterium. Lineage (GTDB taxonomy): Bacteria > Bacillota > Clostridia > Christensenellales > Borkfalkiaceae > RGIG3732. Next base: position 4,497 of record JAFVXM010000041.1, on the reverse strand, counting down.
ATAGTGATAATGCCGTGAACCGTATCAAGCTCGTACATCGAGAGTCCCTTGATGTTTTCCGTTATAGCGGTGGGAGCCTGAGCGATAGTGGTATCGTCATCTACGAGTGCATCGAGGAGAGTTCCCTCGGTGTTGAGGATATCCTTAAGCTTGAGGTTCTGTACCTTAGCGTTAAAGTCGGTGTTGCCGATACCGCTTATGGTAAGATCAGCCATGAGATCCTTCATGCCGGTTACGAGTACCTTTTCAATTACAACGTGGTAAGTACCTGCTGCTACGGGTGCGCCGGTCTCATCAACAAGCCCGCTCGCATCAACGTCGCCTACAAGGTTGCTATTCGTGCTGTAAACAGCTACGCCGCCTGCATTGTACTTGTAATAGGTGTTTCCACCGATGGTTTCGGTAGCAAGCTCATACCAGTTATAATCGTTTGCCGCTACAAGAGCACCCTGCTCGTAGCCCATAAGCGTACCAACGTACAGCTTATTGATAGCATCGGAGATCTTGCAGAGAGGAGCATCGCCTATTGCGTTGAAGATTGCATTGTTTGCAGCGATATCGCCGAGTACCTCGCCTGCGGTGAGCCAGAGTATCTGATCGAGGAGGGCATCGCCACCTGCGGTGATTTCACCGATAGTGAAGGATGCGATAACCTCGTTAACATCGGTTACCTCTGCGCCGCTGTTGGTCCATACTAAGGTGTAGTCGCTTGCTGCTGCGGTTTCGCCGTAAGTTGCCTTTCTGGTTGCTACATCAGCCTTAGCCTCGTACTTAACGCCGTCGATTACTCTGTAATAATGCTTAACTGCGCCGTCGGTGTATTCCCAAACTCCGCTTACAACCTCGTTGCTGCTGCTTGCTGCGGTAGCAACCATGCTGTAGCCCATCATTTCGCCAAGGTACATTGCGTTGATCTCAGTACCGAGGTTTGTGATAGGTACGTTCTTGAGGTTCTTGAAGATATTGTTGTTGAACAAGCTGTTATCCGCGCCGAGAACCTCTGCCATAGTGAGCCACTGGATGTTATCGAGAACGGTATCAAATCCGCCTTCGGTGAGCTTCTCAATGGTCATGCTACCGATAATCTCGTTGAGGATGGAAACCTCAGCGCTCGTGCTATCGTAAAGCTTGAAGAAGTAATCGCTTTCGGTTGCGGATGCGCCCTTTCTTTCAGCTATGGTTCCGTTTGCGGGATACCACTTGATTTCGCTGTTTGCACCGGTTACGGACTTGATAACCTCGCCCGCGCCGTTTACCTTAACGGTGGTGCCTACTGAGGTGGTGTAACCGGTTATATCGGTTACCTCAGTGCCGTAGCTGTAGCCCATAAGCTCGCCTACGTACAAGCCGTTGATAGCAACGGAGATCTTGCAGAGAGGCTCGTTTCCGATTGCGCTGAATACCTTGTTTCCGGTTACGCTGCTGCCGAGTACGTCGGTTGCAGTGAGCCAGAGGATCTGATCGAGGAGAGCGTTTCCACCACTCTTAACGTCGTTGATGGAGAAGGATGCGAGAACGCCGTTTACGGCAGATACCTCTACGCCGCCTTCGGTCCATACGAAGGTGTAATCGCTTGCAGCTACGGTTTCGCCGTAAGCTACCTTTCTATCAGCTATGTCGTCATTTACTACGTACTTAACGCCGTCAACCAGTCTGTAGTATCCGTCCGTTCCGTAAGTGTAAATTCCGTCTACCGCCGTTGCAACACCGATTTCTTCGGTGGTGGTGCGCTCGTAACCCATTACGTCGCCAAGATTCATCGCCATGATCTCGTCATCAATCTTGCAGATGGGCGCATCCTTAACGAAATCAAGGAGAGTGCCGCTGCCGATGGACAATCCGAGGTCGGATATAGCCAACCAGCCGAGGTCGTTGATGAGCGAGATCTGACCGCTCGTAATAATATCTTCAAGCTTGGTGTTTGCGAGGATGTTGTAGAGAGAACCTACCTCAACCGCGGGCTCACCGTTTGCCCATACGTAACCGAGCTGTACGCTTGAAGCATCGGTAATCTCGCCGTGCTTAAGCTTGCGCTGATCGGTTACTGCCATTGCCTTCTTATAAAGAGCTCCGTCAACCGTCTGTGCGAAGTAGGTTTCAGTTCCGTCGCTGTAATAGTACATGCTGTCGGTCACCTTGTATTCGCCTGCAGTGCCGTAATTCATTATGAGATTTTCGTAAGTTTCAAATGCCGAAACGCCTTCGAATTCGCTTGCATCTACAGATACCTTCTTGTAGCCCATTGCATCGCCGATGTAAATATCGCTGAAGAGGTAATCCATAATGCTGTCTGCGCTGAATTCGCCGTCTGCGAGCAGATCGTTGATCTTGATCTTGAAGAGGTTCTTCTGGATCTTGGAGATCAGCTTGCCGTCTTCAAATACGCATTCGTTATTTACGTTGTAGTACCATACGCCGCCGTTGAGCGTGATATCAAAGAGTATCTCGCCAAGTCTGAGGTCGCCTATGGTATCAAAGATAACGTCCTTAGCTCCGCCCTCGAAGGACTTGAGGTTAAGGTTGAACATTGCGTTCCAGATAGGTGCGAGGTCGTCGCCGGATCCGTCAGTCCACTCACCGTCAACGAGCTCGTGATCGAGCATTTCGCCGAAGGTTACGTCGCCGTTCTTAATTCTGCTGATGTAATCGGTAAGACCGGTATCGGGATTGCTGGGTGCGAAGAACTTGCCTAATTCGGTATCAACAACTTCCTTAACGATTGTCTTGAAGAGGTAGCCGAAGGAATCGGTCATTCTCAATTCGGTCGGATGCGGGTTGTATTCGAACTTAGCCTTGCCGTCCTTATACCATACGTCACTTTCGTTGGTATAGCCAAGGATGTCACCAAGCTTAACTCCATCAAGTGCGGTTGCAAACAACTCGTTTGCGCCCATCTTGCCGCGAGCTACCTTGTAGAGATCAATAATCTTCATAGAGGTAACAACCTCGGTGATCTTCTTGCCGGTGAGCTTCTCGGGGAGGAATACGTTGACTGCATCGCCAATCGTCGTTTCTTCGAAGTACGTTGTGAGGAATTCTTCTACCGTGAGGATTCCATTGCTATCTACCTTTCCGGTGTACTTATCAAGTACGCGGAGTACGTCGTTGATCTTAACGTCCTTAACGTCATCCATTATAGCGGGCGTCTTACCCTTAATCTTAACGTCTGCGAGGAAGTCAAGCGTCTTGTCGCCAAGGAGCTGAGTTACCTTCTCTCTTGCGACCATATATACCACACCTGCAACGTTTGCATCGATGTAGTAAATTACCATCGCCTTAACCTTATCTGCAGTAGTGCCTGCTCTCAACGCTTCCATCGTGCTCTCAAAGAGTATATCTGCAAGTGCATCGTTGATTGCGCCGATCGAGAGGTTCTTCCAGATAATTGCAAGTATCGTGGACTCTGCATCGGTGAAGTTCTTAACCTGTTTTACGGTGGTATTGATTATTCTTTCGATAGCGGGCTTGTTGAGAAGCTCTGCTGCCACTCTGTTAGCAGTATCGAGTGCTGCGTGGAGCTTAAGCGTCTTAACGTCGTTTACTATCGTGAGAATATTTACGTTATCCATAAGGTCAGATACAGCGTCAACTACGTTAGCAACCTTTTCACTTGTAAACTTGCCGGTTGCCGCAACGGCTATGCCGTACAAGTCATCAACGAGATCGCCAACCTTAGCGTCGAGAATTACGAAGTTCCTGAGCGTGTTGTCTGCAACAACGTGCTTGATCATTACCACGATGCTGTCAACCAATGCTCCCTTGCTTGCAAACTTGATCTTAGCTGCCGTTGCGAGGGTATCAATTGCCTCGTGAGCTTCAATATCTCTTACGCATTCCATAGCCTCGGTCCTTACGTTTGCTATGGTAAGACGTTCAAATACCTCTTTTACGTATCCAACGATAACGCCGATTGCAGTGTCTTCCTTAATCTCCTTACCGGTTGCTGCCTTAACGATTGCTTCAACGGAGGTAACTATATCAACGATATGTGCATTTACGTCAAGCTCAGGCTTGCTTACAACACATCCGTCCTTAACGAGAAGCTTGATAAAGTCTTCTGCCGCCGTTACGATTTCGGGCTTAACCTTATTGAGAGAGGTTACAACTTCAACCAAGAGGTCGATGAGCTCTGCATCTACTTCAAGACCCTTTGCGGTCTCTACTACCTTACCGGGTACTTCGTTAAGCTGGATTGCGCCGAACTTAGCGAGTACGAAGTTCTCTACGGTGTCTATTGCTCCGCCTTCGGGGATTGCCTTACCGGTTGCTACCTTTGCAATCTCATATACGTCGTTATACAACGTGCCGAGAGTCTGAGTCTTATCTACCGCTATACTGCTTACCGTGCAGCCGTCTACGAGTACGTCCTTAATGAGCGTTGCCGCTACAGGTACGAACTTAGCTATTGCGGGTACGCCGTCTGCTACGCCTGCTACGAGGTCGATGAGCTCTGCATCTACTTCAAGACCCTTTGCGGTCTCTACTACCTTGCCGGGT
>JAFVXM010000040.1 GCA_017501205.1 Clostridia bacterium | reverse complement strand
TATTGGCGCAAAATGCTTGCCTGCAACTTCCTCGGCAAGGTAAAATTACACCTGAAAGAAACGGATACGTGGGCAACACTGGGCAGCATCATGAATTATAACCTGGACGCTGCGCAGCTTTCTTACTACTTCAACGGTTGGGGCGAAACGGGCGGTACGATGCAGTTAGATATCAACACCGCTTACAACGGCACGACAGTCGATCAAATTTTGTTTGAAAAGGGTTGCGAATTCCCCAGCTACTATTATCTGGGCAACGCAGACGCCCCTTACACGGTACACGTATTGGATAAAAACTATCTTTGTACCAGCCTTGATATGTCCACGTGGGATATGGCGGTAGGCTGGAACTTTACCCATCCTCATAAGGTAACCTTTAACTACGGCAACGCAGTTTTGGTAAACGACGGCGAAACGGTAGCTTATCCCACGGATTTGAGTGAAACCAAGGCGGACGACGAACAATACAGCTATAGCTATAACTGGTTCTTAAACGGTAGCGTATACGATTTCTCTGCGCCTGTTACGAACGATATCAACCTTGTTTCCAACGGTTCGTTTACGGCAACTGCGAAACAATACACCATTACTTATTTACACGAGGACGGCAGTGTATATAAAACGGAAAAGGTCCCCTACGGTTCGACGCTTACGTTGGCCGACGTTCCCAGCAGAGTCGGTTTCACAGCAGGTAGATGGGTTTATGACGGCGGCGATCTTCCTGCCACTATGCCCGCGCATGATATCACTTTACAAGCGTCGTACACAGCAACGAATTTCCGCATCCAAAAAATGCATTTCCGTTCAGAAGGCGAAGGTTTGGGGCAGTGGATTTTATTGCAACCCAACGTTGCCGACTATACGACGGCAAATCAACAGTGCAACGCTTCTTTCTTAGATAATACAAACATCTTAGATAAGGTAACCGTTTACTTTAAGCACGGCGCTTATTCCTTGCGCGAGGTTTGGGACGGCACAGGGCTCGTCACGCAAATTTGGACTGAGAAAAATGCACTCGCATTTAGAATGAAGGCTGGTTTTCTCTCTAAAGATGGTGTCGGCGCCAAGATAGATATCGGCACGGAAGTCCCGATGCATGACGGCTCAAAGCCCAAGACAACAGCAACGAGAACACTTTTTTCTAATAGCGATTCTGACAACGACGTAGTTTCTAAAGGTATAGATGGTTACAATAAAATCCCCGTAGACGTAAGTAAGATCCACCTTCGCAGTGAACCGAATTCAACGCATAAATACCTCTTGATCGGCCTTAGTGAAGGCAACGACTGGGAAGGAAAAGGTGCGGCTTTACCCACACAAGCAATCGGTACAGACGGAAGTAGTAGTCATGCATCTTCCTATTGGCATAAGATTTATCTTTCCAATTTCATGAATTATATCAAGTTGCACGTCGCGGCAAGCGATACGTGGGTAGAGCTTGGTGAAATTGTGGATACGGCGTCCGCCGGCGGTTCTATGCAAGTGTTGACGTATAATGCTTGGGGTGAACAAGGCGGCATTATCATCATTCCCATTCAAAATGCTTACAACGGCACAACGATTGATAAAGTACTCTTTGAAGAAGGTTGTGAATTGCCTTCCTATGATTTTAACGCAAATGATATAGATTACACAGTACATGCGTTAAACCGAGAACAGCTTTTTGTCAGCAATGATATGAGCCTTGATTATTTTGCGACGAGTTGGAGCATGAAGCACGAAGTTACCTTTAACGGAGCAAACGGCGTATTGGTAAACAGCGGCGAATGTGTGGAATATCCCGCGCATTTGAG
>JAFVXM010000039.1 GCA_017501205.1 Clostridia bacterium | reverse complement strand
GCATTGAAGAGTTCTACGCTCAGTTTGGCGACAGACTTCCCAAAGAGCTTAACGAAAAGCTTGAAGAGCTTAAGAATCGCCTTAACTAATTAAAATAAATTTGCAAATTGCCCGCTGAAAACCAGCGGGCAATTTTTAATTAGTGGCCTAAAACGCGCAAAAACACGGCAAAATGAGGGCTAGGCTAAAGCCGGAGATTTGTAAAATGAAAAAGAATTTTTCAATTTATAATGTTTTTTGTGTTTTGCTGTAACAATTTAACGTTTTCATCCGTCTATAGTACGTAAGGCTTTAATGAAAGCAAAGGAGGGCGTTATGAAAGGATTGAAAGGTGTTTTGTGCTTTGCGCTTGTTGCGGCAACGCTTTTTACTGCGAGCTGCACTAAAAGCAAGGGGTATGAGAGGGCGAGAATTGCGCCCGTAGTTGCATATGCGGAGACAAGTGTAACAGCCGTTGAGATGGGCGAAGAAAGTTATTTTGCGTTTACGGGCGAGCTTATAAAGCAGGCGTATAACGGAAATACGATTGTAGCACCGCTATCGACCTTTTCTGCAATCGGTATGGCGGCAAACGGTGCGGCAGGGCAGACGCTTGAGGAGATAGAGCATGCAGTTGGCGAAATTGAAGGGGTAAACGCTTATTGTCTTTCTGCAAGGGAAAGGATAAACAAGGCAAGCGACGAAGCAAAGGCGAGCGTCGTCAGCTCCGTTTGGATAAGGGATGAGTTTGAGCAGTACGTAAAGGATGACTATCTTCACAGCGTTTCCTCTTATTACGGGCCGGAGATTTTTTCTCTTCCCTTTAACAAAAGTGCCCTAAAACGCATAAATAACTGGGCGTTTAATAATACCTACGGCATGATTGATAACGTGGTTGAAGGTTTTAAGCAAAACGCTGCTATGGAGATAATATCTGCATCGGCGGTAAAGGGCAAGTGGTTAGATCAGGCAAAGAAGACTCGTTCCGGCGAATTTTTTGCGGCAGACGGCAGGACAACGACCGCCGAATATTTTAGCGGGAAGTCCTCACTCTTTGCATCGGAAAGCGCATATGCCGTGCGCAGGTATATGAAGAACGGCTTTTATCTTATGGCAGTTATGCCTAATGGCGAGATAGGGGATTACGTTTCTTCTCTCACGGCAGAGGAGCTTTATATGCTATTTGGCAATGAGGATCCGAGAGGGGCGAGCTATATTATGCCCGAGTTCGAGATAGAGCAAAACACCTCGCTGGTGCCGGCGCTGAAGGATATGGGGATGAGCCTTGCCTTTGACGAGTATTATGCAGATTTTACAAAAATGAGCAGCTATCCCTATGGGCTTTATATTACGGACGTCAACCAAAACGCCAAGATCGAGGTAACCAAAAACGGGCTTGAGGCTGCGGCAACTATTAAAGTATCGCTTGGCGGTAAGGCGACAGCTGCCCCTGACGGAGAGCCGTTGCATATTGAGTTCAACAAGCCCTTTGTTTACCTTGTGTGCTACGAGAAAATTCCCATATTTGCGGGAGTGGTAAACAACGTTTAGATCAAAGAGAGAAAAGCCCTGTATTTCACGTGGAATACGGGGCTTTTTAGTTTGCAAAAACGACAAAAGGAAAAATTGCATTTTAGGCAAAATAATTTACAAATTTCGCATAATATGATATAATAAAATTTACAAGACAATAAGGTGGGGGATTATGTGGTTGTTTAACAGAAAAAGCAAGTTTACGCTTGGCCTTGGGCTTGGTGGCGGCGGTGCAAAGGGCAGTGTTCACCTCGGCGCACTTCGCGCTTTTGAGGAAGAGGGACTTTGCTTTGACGTGTTTGCCGGCACGAGTATAGGCAGTATTGTTGGCTGTCTTTGCGCGCGCGGATATTCCTCAAGGGAAATAGAGGCGCTGTTTGTTGGCGGTGGCGTAAACGATATAGGCAAGCTCATGATGGCGCAGATAACGGGGCTTGGTATGGATGGATTGCTTGCAAAGCTTTTTGGCAATATGAGCTTTGACGAGTTGAAGCATCCGTTTGCTTCCGTTGCGGTGGATCTTGCAAGCGGAGAGGAAGCCGTGTTTACAGATGGCGACCTTGCAAAATGCGTTGCGGCAAGCTGCTCTATTTTACCGTATTTCAGGGCGGTTGAGATAGATGGGCGTGCGTTCGTTGACGGGGCTTACAGAAACATTATCCCTTGCGATGCCGCAAAGAATCTCGGTGCGGATTTCGTGGTGGGTATAGACCTTTCAAACAACAGGCAATCGACCGAGAAGGGAAAGGCGCAGCTGGACGAGGCGTACCCTCACAACGCAGTGCCCGTATGCAACCCTTCCGAAAACGGTTATCTCGCTTGTGATTACATGATCGCGCCGGATATGATCGGCTTTTCTGCAACGTCCTTTTCATCCGTGTCCGAAATGTTTGATATCGGATATTTCGCGGCAAAGGAAAGCATTGCAGATATAAAAACAGCAATCGAGAGAAAGAGAGAACAACTCAAATAACCCCCTAAAACGCGGGTTTTACAGTAAAAAGGCGCAAGCCGCTCAGGAGAAAGTATGCTAAAGCTGACAGGCATAACCAAGGTTTACGACGTTGCAGACGAGAGAGTTGAGGCTCTCAAGGGCGTCGATTTAGAGTTTGGGGATAGTGAATTCGTATCCATACTCGGGCCGTCGGGATGCGGAAAGACCACCCTTTTAAATATCATAGGTGGACTTGATAAGTATTCCTCCGGCAACATGGAGATATCCGGAATTTCCACTGCGGAGTACACGGATAGGGACTGGGATTCATACCGCAATCACTCGATAGGCTTTGTGTTTCAAAACTACAATCTAATACCGCATCTTACCGTTTTGGATAACGTTGAGCTTGCGCTGACGCTTGTTGGAGAGGAAAAGGAAAGCAGGCGCAGAAGGGCCCTTGCCGCACTTGAAATGGTGGGGCTTAGAAACAAGGCCTTTAAAAAGCCAAATCAGCTTTCCGGCGGTCAGATGCAGCGCGTTGCCATTGCGCGTGCGCTTATAAACGACCCCGAAATAATTCTTGCCGATGAGCCTACGGGCGCGCTTGACAGCGAAACGAGCATACAAATTATGGATATTTTAAAGAAAATATCTATGACGAGGCTGGTTATAATGGTCACGCACAACGGCGAGCTTGCGCGCGATTACAGCACGAGAATTATTCGCCTGCACGACGGCAAGGTGGTTGGGGACAGCAATCCCTACCGCGAAGAAAAAAACGCAGGTGAGGTTGGGGCTGCAGGGCAGATAAAGCAGGCCGTAAGATATGAAAACGGATTGCTCAGCGATGACGGATCTCCCGTTACGGACGGCGAGGCCGCATCGGCAAAGCGCGCATACGTGCAGGAGATAGGAAAGGAAAAGATAGTAATACTGACCACAGGAAGGGGCAAGGTGATAGCAAAGCTCTCTTCCAAGCTAAAAAAGCAGATAAAGTGCGAATTAGCTGAGAAAAAGGTGGTTTTTGGTAAGGAGCTGGAGGAGGTCTCGGCAGCTCTTGGCATTAAGAAGACGGTAAATAAGGCGGCAGAGAAATATGCAAATTGCCCGGCAATGAGCACGGCAACGGCGTTCAAGCTCAGCCTTACAAATATGATATCCAAGAAGTTCAGGACCTTCCTGACGGCGCTTGCGGGGAGCATAGGCATACTTGGCATCGCGCTTGTTTTGGGGTTATACTCCGGGCTTAACGGGTTTATCGTTCGCCAGGAGGTTGCGCTTGCAAGCTATCCCATAACGATAACCAGAAGTGCAAACGACTACGAGAGCATGGTTCAAACGGTGGTTTCCTCGCTTGACGGGCTTGACGGTAAATACGACCGTGACAAGGTGTACGTATATAAGCTCGTTCAGCAGATACTCAAAAACCAAACGAACGTTAACGAAATAGACGCGGAGATGGTTGAGCAGCTAAAGCAGATCGATCCCAAGCTCTATTACGACGTGTTCATGAATTACGGCATCAATTTCAACGCCGTAAAATATATTGCAAAGGATACCAAAATTTTTGGCGAAATATCGCTCAGCAGTGCCTATTATATGGCGATTGATACTAACGCCTACTGGACGCAAATGCCGGCGAGAGAGCTGGTTGAGGAGCAGTACGAGCTGATTTCAGGCAGATACCCTTCAAGCAGCACGGACGTCGTTCTGATTCTCGATAGCAGAAACCAGATAAGCGATATAAATCTGTTCTATAACGGACTTGATCTCGAGAGCGTTTCTCTCAACTATAAGGAGAGCAACGACGTGGGCGATCTGTCCTTTGAGTTTGAAAAATTTGTAGGTCAGAAATTCAGGCTGGTAAGAAACGATTCTTATTACGTGAAGCATTCTGCCGATAGCTACGGCGGAAAGAACGAAACCACCACTCCCTACGGTGCTATAAGCCTTATCAACAGCGAAATAGCGTCGCGCGTTGGCAGCGGCTATCAAATGAGGATTTACCGTGGAACAACAAAGACGGATACCGAAGGATATAAGTATGACGGAATAGAGTACGATGAAATAGTTGTTTCCGGCATAATCAAGCTTAAGGACGACGTTTCCGTGGGCGTGCTCGGGGGCAAGGCGATAGGCTATTTGCCATCGCTTACAGAGAAGGTTATAAAGGACTCTTATTCCTCAAAAGTCACCCAAAACGCGCTTAATTCGTATATAAATAACTATAAAAGCTCGCACGGCGGAGCCGAGCCGAGCGATTGGGAGTTAACCTCTTCCATGAGGGGCTACGGCTATGCAACCATACCCACCTCAATATCTATCTACTGCAAAGGCTACGAGGCAAAGGTCGGCGTAAAGGCGGCGATAGCGGAGATAAGCGAGCAGAGAAAGGCGGAGGGCAAGAGCGAGATAGTTTGCTCGGATATAATGAGCATAGTTTTAAATATCGTTCAGCAGTTCATCGATATTATAACCTGCGCGTTGATCGCTCTCACGGCAACGTCGCTCGTGGTATCCGCGCTGATGATAGGCATCATCACGTACGTATCCGTGCTTGAGCGCACGCGAGAGATAGGCGTTTTAAGAGCGCTGGGCGCAAGAAAGATCGACGTTTCAAGAATATTCAACGCAGAGACGGCTGTGATAGGCTTTATTTCGGGAGTGCTGGGCATTGTGATAACCTATCTCGTTTCGTGGCCGCTCGGCTCGTATATAGCGAGCGTAACGGGTATTTCGGGGCTGGTAGCGCTGCCGTGGTACTTTGCGCTGTTGCTCGTTGCGGTATCTGTAATCATAACCTACGTTGCTGGTCTTATTCCTGCGGGGATCGCAAAGAGAAAGGATCCCGTTAAGGCATTGAGGGCAGAATAAGGACTACTCCTTGAAAGGGGTAAAAGCCCCATAAAACGCACAAAATTAGACAATAAAGAAGTTCCCGAAAGGGTGGAGGTATAACGGAAGATGTTTGATTTTCTATTTGAAACCTTCGAGAAGATGAATTCCGGATCTACGCAGTGGTGGCAGTACGTTATCATGTGGATCATCGGAGGAGTGCTTATTTTCCTTGCTATAAAAAAGGATATGGAGCCCGCATTGCTTCTTCCGATGGGCTTTGGTGCAATTCTCGTAAACATTCCCGGCGCAAACGTGTTGACGCAGGGTGAAGAGGTTGGTATTATCGAGTGGCTTAACCACTATCTTATCGGCGCGTCTGAGGCGTTGCCAATCTTGCTTTTCATAGGCATAGGCGCGATGATAGACTTTGGCCCGTTGCTATCTAATCCCAAGATGTTTATTTTGGGCGGCGCGGCGCAGTTCGGTATATTCTTAACCATTTTGCTGGCGTCCGTTCTCGGCTTTAATTTAAGCGATGCAGCGTCCATAGGTATTATCGGTGCGGCAGACGGACCTACGTCCATCGTAGTTGCAGGCGCGCTTGGCAGCAATTATATCGGTGCGATAACCGTTGTTGCGTACTCGTATATGGCGCTCGTTCCTATTATTCAGCCTGCGGTAATAAAGTGCATAACCAGCAAAAAGGAAAGGCTTATCCGCATGGAATACAAGCCTGCATCGGTTGGCAAGGTAACCAAGATTCTCTTCCCCATCGTGGTGAGCTTGGTTTCCGGCTTATTTGCGCCCAAGTCCTTGGCTCTCGTTGGTTTCCTTATGTTCGGTAACCTTCTCCGCGAATACGGCGTGCTTGAAAACCTTTCGCAAACGGCACAGACTACTCTTGCAAACCTCATCACGCTCATACTCGGTATCACCATTTCCTTCTTTATGCAGGCAAGCTCGTTTGCAACGCTTGAAACGCTTATTATCATGGCGCTTGGCGTGTTTGCGTTTGTATTTGATACCGTGGCCGGCGTAATGGTTGCAAAGCTGATGAACCTGTTCTCTAAAAAGAAGATCAATCCCATGGTCGGTGCGGCAGGCATTTCGGCGTTCCCGATGTCTGCAAGGGTTATTCAGAAGATGGGTCTTAAGGAGGATCCCGAAAACCATCTGTTGATGCACGCAATAGGCGCGAACGTTTCCGGTCAGATAGCGTCTGCTATCGTCGGCGGCCTTATCATAGGCATCGTCCTCGGTTAATCAGGGAGGTAGTTTTATGAATTGGTTAAATTCTCTTTTATTCACTATAAAGGAAGGCTTGAAGATAGGCAGCCCCGAGTGGAAGCAATCGGTAATGGCATCGCTTGAAATTATGTGGAAGGGCGTTCTTGCAATTTTCATCGTAATAGCGGTTGTTATCGTAGTTGTTATTTTATTGAACAAGATTGTAAAGTTCTTTGCTGATAAACGCAAGCAGGCGGACGGAGAGGACGAATGATCTGGTGGATAGTAGGCGGAGTGGCGCTCGTTCTTGCGTTTGCGGCGGCGTTTACTCTTTATACCTACGTAGAAGCCTTTTATTCGCCCGTTCGAAGGCGGCGGAAAAATCACGAGCTTCCCGAAGGGGAGCAGTACGAAAAAGTTTCTGAATATATGCACTCGCTAATATCCGATCTTGAGGCTGTGCCGAGCGAAAGGGTTTCGATAATCACGTTTGACGGCTTGAGGCTTTACGGAAGGTATTATCACGTTGCGGACGGTGCGCCCTTGCAAATACAGTTTCACGGGTATCGCGGCACGCCCATAAGAGATTTTTGCGGCGGCTGTAGAATAGCGAGAGAAAGTGGCTATAACGTGCTTTTGGTAGATCAGAGAGCGCAGGGCGAAAGCGAAGGAAAAACCATCTGCTTTGGTCTAAAGGAGAAGTTTGATCTCGTAAAATGGGTGGAATATGCAAATGCCCGCTTTGGAGAACAAACCAAAATTGTGCTCGTGGGTGTATCAATGGGCGGTGCGACGGTGCTTGAGGCAACGGAATTAGAGCTACCCAAAAACGTTGTAGGCGTCATTGCGGACAGTCCGTTTTCCTCTCCCGAGGAGATCATGAGCAGCGTGTGCAAGGAAAAGGGCTTTCACCCTAAATTCGCAATGCCGTTTTTGAAGCTTGGCGCACGTGTTTTCGGCAAATTTAAGGTTGAAGGCGGGGCTGTGGAGGCGGTTAAGAGAAGCCGCCTGCCCGTGCTTATTATTCACGGTGAGGACGATAGATACGTCCCCGTGGAAATGGGCAAGAAGGTATACGAGGCGTGTACGTCGCGAAAGATGCTTTATATCGCACCCGGCGCTGCGCACGGCATAAGCTTTATATCCGATCCAAAAACGTATTTAGAAAAGGTTAACGAGTTTTTAAAGACTGTTCTTTAAGGGCTAAAATCTCTTGAAAAATACAACAAACCGGGCATAATCGTCTTCGGACGCTATGTATATATTTATTTTATTAAACGGAGGGGTTATAATGAAAAAAACCGGAAGAATTTTAATGGCACTTGTTTTGTGCACGCTATTTGTTTTTTCGTTGACGGGCTGTAACAGAAAGCAGCTTGAAACGTTTAACGAAAAGGCACCTGTGGAAATGTACAATCTATCACTTGAAAGCGCGGCAGAAATGACTAATTATGAGATAGAGCACGTTCAGAAGATCACCGGTAAGGCGTTTATGTTTATAAAGAAAACCGAAACGAATACCATCACGATCAAGGTTGACGGCGACAATTTCTATCAGAATATGGAATCAACCGCAGAGGCTTATTTGCCCGAGAATTCCGTTTTGGAGTGCTGGTGTGTGGATAACATGTTTTATGCGGTTCATCCCGTAGCAGGCAGGTTTATCAAGCAGGCGTGCTATCCTGAGGACATTTTAAGCGGTGCTTACGATTTCAAAAACCTTGACGACGTGCTTCTTGAGCTTTCCGAAGAAAAGCTTATTTCAACAAGCTTCTACAAGGAAAGGAAAGACGTTTATCTGGAGATCGTTATGAACGGCGACGAATACTACAGAATGGTGTTTGCTTCCGGAATGACGGGTGCAGGCTTTGCAGGAAACGCAAAGGGCGACGTAACTTACAGGGTTTACTTCCACGATGACGGCACGATTGACAGAGTTTATACATACTTTGAATTCGCTGTAGAGAGCAACGGCATTACCGTTGATATGGAGTTTGAACAGGTTTCAACCATTAAGAACATCGGCGGCACCACGGTTAATCTTCCCGCGGAAGCTGCGTCGGCAGAGTTCAGCAGCTACTATATTTTCCAGTTCCGTTAAGGGCTAAAGCAAAAAGGCGTTTGTTTTTTCAAGCGCCTTTTTTTTAAAGGTTGTAACAAAAACGGGTTTTTAAACGTCTATATTATAGGAGGCGGTAATGGAGCTTATATTTTGCGGTGATAATGCGCGAAAAAGGCAGTTTTTAGAATATAGAGCGGGGCTTTACAGGGGCGACGCCAACTCATTTTGCACCGATGAATTCGTTGTGAAGGATATGATATGCCAAAATACGGATTTTGCAAGGGAGTGCGAGGTGATGCCCGTTTTGGTAACCCATGGCGGCAACGTCGTTGCAGAGGCTGCCATTATTTTTAACCCCAAGCTGGAGTACGGGCAGGTTGCTTTTTTTGAGGCGGAAATGGGCGCAGCCGTCGCCGCAGATATGATAATCAACGAGGCAAAGCGTCTTGCTAAGGTGCGGGGGATGAGTAAAATAGTTATAGGGCTTAATGGGCACATCAGCTACGGGGTGGGCATTCTCACCGAGGGCTTTGAGCACAAAAACTCCTTCGATAGCATCTACAATAAGCCGTATTACCGCGAGTACTTTTCTCATTTGAAAAGCGTTGGCCTTTCAACCTACAAGAGGAAAAAGGCGGATATGGAATTGCTTCTTAAGTATCCTGCGGACGGCGTGCGAGTGCGCCGCGCGAATATGAGAAAATTTGAGCAGGAAGCGGAGCTTATGCGGCAGATTTGCGAAAAGACCATTGGAAAAACCTTTTTGTACTTTCCCACAAAAGAAGGGCATTTTTATCAATTAATGCGCGATTTACGCCCCTTTTTAAAAAACGAGAACCTTCTTTTTGCAGAAAACGGAGAGGGGGATACGATAGGCTTTCTCTTTTGGCATCCGGACTTCAATCAGATGCTAAAGGGCGGCAGGGGCTATTCGGACGTAGGTCTTGCCCTCGCCTACCTCTTTAAGGGAAGGAAGATAAATACGGCAAAGCTAAACGCTATGGGTGCGCTCAGCTCGAGGGCGACCGTTGCGCTTTTAAACGAGCTGAACGCTGTTTTAGGGGATAGGTTTGAATACGTTGAAACTAATTTCGTTTGGGATAATAACGTGCCGTCTACGCTGATAAATAAGAGGTTTTTCGGAAAACCGCATAGAAGATACGAGGTTTATATAGATGAGGTTGATTAAAACGCGCAGGGCGGCGGAGCTTCCGCCCGAATGGGATGAGATAACGGGCGACAACGTTTATCTTAAAAGGGATTTTTTGTCCTTTATTGAGAGGACGGAAAGAGATTATCGCCCAACGTACCATCTTTTTTACGATGGCGATAGGCTTGATTCGGTGTTCCTCTCTCACCCGAGAAAGGGGTATAATCTCACCATGTTTACTAAAATAAACTACAAGGTGAGTGTTACCTTTATCTATCTTCCCATGTGCGTAACGAGAAACGCAATAGTTCTCGGCAAGCTTAAAAATGCCGTTTTAGATGAGATAAAGGCCATTAAAGGCTATAAAATGATATTGAATTTAGATGATCGCGATATGCCCGGCTTTGCCACGGGGCTGACCTGCCCCAAGTGTATATTGGATCTTAATTTTAAGAATCTTGACGATTATTTTCTTTCTATGCGGAGCGACTATCGCAACCGCGCAAAAAAGGTTATGAACAGATCCAAGCCGCTTGTTATAAGGGAAATCAACGGGCAAACGGATTTTTCCGAGGAGCTTTACAGGCTATATCTCAACGTGCTTGGAAAGTCGCGCATGAGGATAGAAACGCTGAGTCGAGAGTATTTTAAGGGCGAAATGTTCAGGATTTTGGTGGCATATTACGGGGAAAGGCCGGTTGGCTTTATTCAGCTTCTCGCCAACGGTGACGAGCTGATTTTTGAGTTTGTTGGCGTTGATTATAGTTATAACGAGAGCCTTGCCGTTTATCACCGCTTGCTTTACGAGATTGTGAGGTACGGCATAGATAACGGCTTTAAAACGGTGGATTTCGGGCAGACGGCAGACGATATCAAGCTCAAGCTTGGATGCAGGTACGTTTACCTTTACGCGGCATTGCATCACAGCAACCGCATTATGAACGGGCTATGTAAAAGGCTTGGTCCGAGGATAGAGTACAAGCCCATAAAAACCGTATATCGCGTTTTTAAAGGAGAGGAAAAATGAAATTTCTGTTGGTAAAGCCAAACCCTCATAAAAACTCCATAAATCTGCAGAGCTTTATGATCTGCGAGCCGCTTGAGCTTGAGTACGCAGCGGCCGTTATCGAGCAGATGGGGCACACGGCGGACGTCGTGGATCTGGTTATAGATAAAAGCTTCTTGGGGGCGCTTAAGGCCGATAATTACGACGTTGTTGCTTTCACCTCGTATCTCGTTCATATCGGGGTGGTAAAGGAGTATGCAGAGCAGGCAAAGCGGTATAACCCAAGGCTTATTACCGTGGTTGGAGGTGTGCATTGCGAGGTGGTGCCCGAGGATCTTGAGGATGCTAATATAGACGTTGTTTTATCGGGCGGATTATATGCTCTCGGCGGCGTGGTACGCGGAATAGAAAACGGTGAATCGCTTGAGAATCTCAAGCGGCTTGGGCGGGCGCCAAAGGGGTGCGATTTTCAATTTACCCACCCAAATCGCGCAAAAACCGCAAAATACAGACAATTCTATAACTATATTTATCACGATAGATGCGCCACTATCAAGACGTCGTTCAGTTGTGCGTACGATTGTGATTTTTGCTTTTGTACCCGACTTGGAAAATATCACGAAAGGCCGCTTGACGACGTTATTTCAGAGCTTGAGGAAATAGAGGAGCCGAACGTTTTTATCGTTGACGATAACTTTTTAAGCAGCAGAACGCGCATCAGGGAGTTTTGCAGGCTGCTTGATGAGCGCGGCATTAAAAAGACCTATATTGCGTTTGGAAGGGCAGATTTTATAGCTAAAAACGAGGACATGATCGCCCTGCTTGCAAGGCACGGCTTCGATGCCTTTTTCGTGGGGATCGAGTCGTTTAAAACGAGTGAGCTTGGCGACTACAATAAGCGAACCTCGGTCGACGTAAACAACAGGGCTGTGAGGATTCTTGAGAGAAATGGGCTCCAGTGCTACAGCGGACTTATCGTTGGCTTTGACTGGACGAGGGAGGACTTTGACGGGCTGATAAACTACCTCAACAGGTTTGAGCATCCCATGGTAAATATTCAACCTATCACTCCCATTAAGGGAACGCCCTTTTACGAAAGGATGAAGGACAAGATAGTTGAGGATGAGAGACGGTACGAAAACTTTGATATGGCCCACGCCGTAATGCTTCCGGAAAAGATGTCCGTCAGGGCATTTTACTATAACATTGTCAGGGCATATCTTAAAACGTCCGCTTCTGCAAAGGGGCGCAGATATATTAAAGAACGCTACGGCAAGGCTGTATACAGGCGTGTGAGAAAGGGCGCTGCTAAAATAGCAATGCAGTACTTTAAGCTGATTTTAAAGCCGAATATAGGGAGATGAAAATGAATAAGAAAATTCTGTTTATTCAGCCGTCTATATATGACGACAAGGGCAAGGTGGTAAAAAAGAATAAGCTTTATTTCGTGGGGCTTGCTTATCCCGTGTTGGCATCGCTTCTTCCCGAAGGCTGGAGCTGTGATATTTGCATAGAAACGATAGAGAGCATACCCTACGATACCGACGCCGATGTTATAGGGATCGGCGGGATGGGGCATGCCGCAAACAGGGGCAAGGATATCGCCCTGGAGTTTAAAAAGCGTGGCAAGATTGTATTTATGGGCGGCCCCATGGTCAGTCTTGTTCCGGAAAAGGCAAAGGAGTATTGCGATTTTGTTATGATCGGCGATTCCGAGGAGATCATGGCGGAGGTTTGTGCTGATCTGGAAAGCGGAAATATTAAGCCGTTTTATAAAAAACCGATAACAAAGCTCGAGCTGCCCTTGCCTCGTTATGATCTTGTTGTCAATAAGAAAATAGGCGATTTTCTGCCCGTTCAGGCAGGGAGAGGGTGCCCTAACAGCTGCAAGTTTTGCTCTATATACTGCATCTATAGAAATAAATACATAAAAAGATCAATAGATGAGGTAGTGAGGGACATTGAGTACGTAAAGAGCCTCGGCTTTAAAAAGTTTTTGCTGATAGATGATAACATCGTTGCTGACGAGGAGTATATGTTGGAGCTTTGCAATCGCATAAAGCCGCTTAAAATGAAGTGGATGAGCCAGTGTGCTATACAGATTGCCGATAACGAAAAGCTTCTTAAGGCGGTTGCTGAAAGCGGATGCTACACGCTCAGCTTTGGCCTCGAAAGCATTTGTAAGCCAAACCTCGAAAGCTTCCATAAAAGCTGGTGTGATCCGCAGTATTATATAGACGTTATAAAAAAGGTCAACGCTGCCGGCATAGAGGTTGCAAGCGAGATGATAGTGGGTGCGGATTTTGATACCCGTGAAACCTTGCTTGAAACGGTGGAGTTTGTAAAAAAGGCAGATATCATCGCGCCGAAGTTTTACTGTCTTACTCCCATCCCCGGTACCGATCTTCATGCGGAAATGAAGGAAAAAGGCAAAATAACCGATTTAGACTATATGAGCTATAAGCCGTCCGTTTCCGTCCTCGATACGCCAAATTTGAAGGCTCACGAGGTAACAGAGTGCTACTGGATGGTTTACAATAAGCTATATACCATCCCCGCTATACTCAAGCGCACGGTCTTTAATAAAAGATTTTTCAAACGCCCGGGAAGAACGCTGTTTTATTTGATGGTAAATCTCGTTTACCGCTCGCAAATAAAGAGAAAAATAGCGCCGAATATTCTTTAAGAAGAGGTGTGATATGAAAAGAATTATTGCATTGCTGCTTGCTCTTGTCTGTATTTGTGCGGTAGCCGGTTGCAATAAGCTTCCGCAGCCTGAAACGAATTTGGAATTTTGGATAGGCGAAAACGTAGACGACTTTGATTTTTCCGGGTTTCAGATGAAGTACGGCATGTTTGGCGGCAACAGGTATTACGGCACCGGGTATAATCCCTCGCTCGATGAGGGCGGGTATCAGGTGGATCCCGAGTATTGTGTAATCTACACCGTAACGGCGTATCCGGATTACGCAAGCAGGTCGAGGCATGTGACGAGAATAGAAATTACCGATCCGGAAATTGAGCTTTACGGGCTTACGCTCAATTCCTCAATGGCGGAGATTGCAGACGTTATGAGAGAGTGCGGCTTCAGCGTGGAGGATCAACTCTGTTGCGTGAATGCCAAAAAAGGCAAATATTCCTTCAGCTTTTCAGAAAATTCAATCATAATAAGCGTTAAGGTTACAAATAAAAGAGGTATTGTTTTTTAAGCGAACATCTTTTGCGCGCGTGCGCGCGCACACGTATATATATAATGTAGCCCTTCCGAAATTTTTTACGACAAAACCGAAAAACATGGGGGAGAAGGGGCTAAATTGAGCCTTTTTTGCAGGAAGATATATCAAAATACGGATCAAAAGCAAATCTTTCGGCCGATTAGTGTAGCGTAAAAGTCCGCATTATAAAAGGGAAAAAGCATATATATCCGAAAAGCGACTTGTGTTTTTTTGCAAAAATCGTCAATTTTCACACAATATATTGTGTTTGAAAAATTTTTTTAAAAAAGTTTGAAAAAACGCTT
>JAFVXM010000038.1 GCA_017501205.1 Clostridia bacterium | reverse complement strand
TTTATATATAATATATAATATATTAAGTGCGTGCAAAAAAAGTTTTCCACAATTACACACGCACCTAATAACATTATTACTAAAACAATATAAAAAAATTATTATAAAACAAAGGAGCAAACATGAAACTTATATGCGAAGGGTTGGATCTGTCCAACGCAATTTTAAAGGTTATAAAGGCAATAAGTTCCAAAACCCCAAGTGAAATTTTAGAGTGTATAAAGCTTACCGCTAAGGGTGATTATTTAACCCTTCTTGCAACCGATACAGAAATTGCAATTGAAAAGACTATCCGTGCTGAAATATTAGAGGAGGGCGAGGCTCTCGTTCACGGAAAGCTGTTTAACGAGCTTGTTAAAAAGCTTGAGGAAGAGCAGATAGAGCTTTCTCTTGACGGTAACTTCGTTAAGGTTAAATATGGGGACAGTGAGGGTGTTATCCAAACCAAGCCCTTGGATGAATTCCCGCAGATTAACAAAAATATAAATGAAAATTCCTTTACTATGAGTCAGAAGGAATTTAAAGAGCTTATAAACATGACTGCCTTCAGCTGCTCGCAGGACGATAGCAGACCTATACTTAAGGGATGTAAAATGGAGGTTGAGGACGGTAACGTGGTGTGCGTTGCTCTTGACGGCTTCCGCCTTGCAGTTTGCAAAAAGGAGCTCGCTCATTCCACGGGAAACTTCAGCTGCATCGTTCCTTCAAGAACGCTCGTTGAGATAACAAGGCTTTTGGAGCGTGATGAGGAAATGGTTACCGTAATTATTCAGAAGAATATGCTTATGGTAGAGGTTTCCTCAACTGTTCTCATTTCAAGGCTTTTAGAGGGAGAATATCTCAATTACAAGCAGATAATCCCAAATGAATTCTTAACCGTTTTAAGGGTTTCTAAAAATCAGCTTTTGCAGAGTATTGAGCGTGCTGCAATCGTTGCAAGGGGCATGAAAAACCTTGTTAAGATAGATATAAAAGAAGGTAATATGAATATCTCAGCTAATTCCGAGCTTGGAAAGGTTGATGAAAACATCATGATCAACCTTGAGGGTAAGGACGTTGTTATTGCCTTCAACAGTAAATATCTTACAGATCTGTTCAGAGTAATTGAGGATGATTTCGTTTATATGTATTTCAATTCCTCTATTGCTCCCTGTGTTATAAAGCCTTATCAAGGTGACGGATATTTGTATCTTATTTTGCCTATAAGAATAAATAACAACTAAACAGTTGACAAAAGTAAAAAAATTTAGTAAAATTTTGAAGTTAAATAACAAAATACAATAAAAGGAAGATAGAAAAATGAAAAGAACTTATCAGCCCAAGAAAAGACAGAGAAGCAAAGTACACGGATTCAGAAAGAGAATGGCTACCAAGAACGGTAGAAACGTTCTTAAGAGAAGAAGACAGAAAGGCCGTCATAAGATTTCCGCATAAGGTGTAAAAGGGACGGTGGGGTAAATTATCTCGCCGTTTTTTTATATACTTTTTTTTATCAGGGTAAGGTGTGTTTTGGAGTATAGATTAAAGCGAAATAAGGACTTTCAGTTCCTTTTTAATCGTGGCAACAGATGCCAAACTTCAAACTTAATAATAATATATCATAAATCAAGATGTTTAAAGGTCGGTTATTCTGTAAGTAAAAAGCACGGTAAAAGTGTTTTAAGGAACAGAATTAAGCGACTTTTAAGGGCATCCTTTAATGCAGTAAAAAAGGATTTAAAGCCCGGATATATTATGATATTTCTTCCAAGAGTGAGGGAGAAGTATAGCTATTCAACCTTTTACAGAGACGTTAAATATCTGCTTGAAAAAGAGGGGATTATGGAATGCTCAAAGGATTGTTGATAGGTATTTTTAAATTTTATAAAAAGTGTATATCCCCCCTTCTGCCTTCCGCCTGTATATACACGCCTACTTGTTCTGAGTATGCTATTCAGGCTGTTCAACGCTTCGGCGCGGTGAAGGGGCTTTATCTTGCTATTAAAAGAATTTTAAGATGTAATCCATATAATAAGGGTGGATTAGATCCTGTTCCCGATAAAAAAAGTAAATTTAAATGGTTATATTGAGAGAGATTTATAAATGGAATTTTTTAATATTCTTGCAACAACTATAACTTATGAAGGACTGACGACTGATATAAGCCTTAACTTTATAGGTAAATTTATCGAGTGGTTGATAAATATATCTAACGTGGGTATAGGTATTATACTCTTTACCCTTGCGTTAAAGCTTATAGCAATGCCTTTTGATATATATTCAAAGATAAAGTCCAAGCAGAACGCAGTAAAAATGGAGGCAATGAGGGGCGATCTTGAAAAGCTTCAAAAGCAGTACGCCCACGATAAAAACCTCTACAATCAGAAGATGATGGCTCTTCAGAAGAAGAACGGATATTCACCTATGTCCGGCTGTCTTCCCATGATACTTTCGCTTGTAATATTTATTATTGCAATTAACGCGTTCAGAACCTATTCTGCATACTCGATGCAGAACGAATATAACGATATAGTTAAGCATTATAACATTGCTGTTGAAGAGCTTACCGTAAACGGTGAGGACTCTGATATGTTTACTGTGAACGAAAACGGCCTTATCGAATTTAAGGATAAGGAGTTTATTGAAAAGGTTTCTGCAAAGCAGGGATATTCCTTTGCAGAAATAAAAGAGATTTTAAAGGTAGATGCAGAGGGCAAGGTTGTTTTAAACGTTGATGAAAACGGTAACTTCAAATCATCTGCAAACAGTATAATTGAAAATCTTAAAACCACTAATATTCTGTTTAACCACTCCGATAACTTCCAAAAGCAGGAGAATAACGATTATTATTCCTTCCTGTGTGATGCTTCACAAAAGGAAGAGGTTGAAAAAGATACCGTTAACGAGCTTTTATCAAATCTTCAGCACAGCTTCTTTGAAAATAATTATAAAGCAAAGGTAGATGAAGAGGTTAAGAAAGCTTACGAAAGCGGCGAAATAATGGTTTCAAAGTTCCTTTGGGTAAAGAACGTTTGGCTTCCTGACGTATCCTATAAAAACCCGATTGAAGCAAGCTATAAGGATTTCCAAACCAGCATTACCGGCGCGGCAGCACAGTCTTGCTCTTGCGGTAAAGCTGAAACGATAGGCATAAACGAAAAGGAATATAACACCGTAACGGCAGGTCTTTATAAGCAAAAGGAAGCTGCAAACGGATATTTTATATTGGTTGCACTTTCAATCCTCACGATGTTCTTATCGCAGTTTATAGCTCAAAAAATGCAGAAATCACAGCTTGAGCTTCAATCTGTTGATGGACAGGCTGCTATGACCCAAAAGATGATGATGTGGATGATGCCCGTAATGTTCGGTGTGTTTGCATTCCAGTATTCCTCGGCATTTAGTATTTATATGACCATAAGCTCTTTAGTATCTACCGCTTCCAGCGCCCTTATAAACATCTTAGTTGAAAAGAAGTTTAATAAAGGTAAGGTTGAAGAAGAGGGAAGAAGCAAAAAGAATATTAACCAGATAGAAAAAGCGAAGGTAGAGGCTGCAGAAAAAGCAAAGCAGCTTGAAATTGAAAAAGAGCAGAAAAGACAGGAAAGAAAAAACTTCTTTAAGAAGAAATAAAACGTAAAGGAAAAATGCGGCCGGTAGGGCCGTGAATAATAAGGAGAAAAAAAAATGGAGATCAAAGAGTTTACCGCTAAAACTATAGCGGAAGCAATCAAAGTAGGTCTTGAAGAGATGGGACTTACCGAGGATCAGGCTGATGTTGAGGTTTTAGAAGAGCCCACAAGGGGCATTCTCGGCATCGGCTCAAAGAAGGCTAAGGTTAGGATAAGCAAGAAGAAAACCGACGGGGAAAGAGCAAACGATTTTGTAAACGGGCTTTTCGAAATTATCAATATGCCCGCAACAACCGAGCTTCAAGAGGATGAAAACGGAATCGTAATAAACGTTATAACCACCACATCTTCATCCGTAATCGGCTACAGAGGAGAGGTTTTAGATGCTATTCAGTGCCTTGCAGGTGCAGTTGCAAACACCGGAAAGGATGAGTATTCAAGAGTAGTTGTTGACTGTGAGGGTTACAGAGGAAAGCGTGAAGAAACGCTTAAAAACCTTGCAGAAAAGCTCGCAGCAAAGGCTGTTAGGATGGGAAGAAAGGTTTCCTTGGAGCCTATGAATCCCTTTGAAAGAAGAGTTATTCACTCCGCACTTGCAGATAACGCAGATGTTAAAACGGCAAGCGAGGGTAAAGAACCCAACAGATATATTTCCATTATCCCCAACAATATCAGAAACAGCAGACCTTTAAGAGAGGATCGCAGGGGTAACGGTAAGAACGATAGAAAGGGCGGCAGAGGCAAAAACGACCGTGGCGACAGAAGAGATAACAGAAGAAGCGGCGGATTTTCCCAAGCAGCAGCAAAGCCCGTAAAGCGCAGTGTCTTTGGCGGAACTTACCTTGGAAACAGCCTTAAGAATAATAACGAAAATAACTAAAAACCCACTAAAACGCAGTTTATCTGCGTTTTTTGTGTTTTATAGGTATATATCTGGTCAGTTTGTCAATAATCGAGGTATGATTAAGTCAAACGGTGATATTGTTAAGGTAAAGGAAAAGGTTAAGGAGCATTACGGAAAGACAGTAAGAGTGATGGTAAACCTTGGCAGAAACAAGTTTAAGAGCTTTGAGGGTATGGTTACGGGAATTTATCCCGCGCTGTTTACAATAAGCCCAACAGATGGGTTTAAGGGAAAAACCACGTATTCTTATTCCGAGATGCTGTGTGGAAACGTTATATTTAAAGAATAAAAAAGGTATACCGAAGTATACCTTTTTTCATTATTTAATTATCTTGTAAGCTCTTTTATAGTGCGCGTATATATTTCAAACGTTTGTTCTATGCACTTTATTGAAATATACTCGTTTGGCTCATGCACGGTTGCAACCTCATCTTCCGGCTCCGGACCAAAAGCAACACCCAAGGGAAGTGCTCTCGCGTAAGTTCCACCGCCTATTGCTATAGGTTCTGCGTGCTTGCCGGTAACGTCGTTATAAATGGAAAGCAGGGTTTTAACAAGCGGGTTTTTTCTTTCCACGTATAAGGGCTCCTGATGTGATAAAACAGTATATTTAAGGCCTGCCTTATCAAACACACCGAGAACCTCCTTAACCTTATAGGTGCAGGGATATCTTATATCTACGGTAAGCTCTATAAGGTCATCCCTTCCGTCAAATCCCTTTTTAATCATTCCGGGGCACATAGTAAGGCTTCCCGTTTCGTCACTTAATTTAGTAAGGCCAAGACAGTCGTCAAAGAAAATCTTTCTGATTTCGGAATTTATAGCGTCTATGCTTTCAAGATATAAAAGAATGGGGAGAATTGCGTTTTCGCCCTTTTCGGGAGTGGAGCCGTGTGCGCTTTTTCCTCTTGCAACAACAGTGCCGTCGGCATGCACCTCAAGCTTAAATTCGTTGGCAAACTTTTTATTTACAGGAAGGGTATAAACGGCCTTTTTCCCATCTAAAAGCGTTAATTTAAAGTTGTCTGAGTGCTTGGGTGTGGGAGCAAGCGCCATGCACTCGTCGCACACCATATTAGGCCTTTCTCCGCCAATCATAGAGGTAAGGAAGGTGTTGCACGGGAATTTAAATTTAAGGTGAAGAATACCCTTTTCTGCGTGGATAACGGGGAAGCTTCCATCGGGCGAGAAGCCGTAATCGGGCATCTTTGCCACCTTTTTATAATGCTCCATGCACAGCCATCCGCTCTCCTCGTCACAGCCGAGAATAAGCTTTATTTTTTGTTTGGGGATAAAGCCCTCGTCCTTCAGTCTTTTCATGGCATAAAGGCAAATTATTGCGGGTGCCTTATCATCCATCGTACCTCTGCCGAAAATCTTGCCATCCTCTTCAGTTGCGGTAAATGGGGGATATTTCCATGCAGAAAGCTTGCCTGCAGGCACAACGTCAACGTGGCAGAGAATACCGAGCGTTTCGCTTCCTTCGCCCCATTCAACCTCGCCCACGTAGTTATCGTAGTTTACAGCGTTAAAGCCAAACGATCGTGCAAGGCCAAGCGCGTAGTCAAGCGCTTCGGCAACGCCCTTGCCGAAGGGCATATTGGGGAGTGCTTCGGTTTCAACGCTTTCAATGGAAACAAACTCTTTTATTTTGGTTATGATGTCGTTTTTGTATCCGTTCATAAATCACCTAAAAAATTTTTGTATTTGTAATATATAAACATTATACACTTTTTTTTAAATATGGTAAAATATATTTGAGCAAAAAAAATATTTTTGAGGAAATACGATGGCAGCAGGTCACAGAGAAAGGGTTTATACCAGATTTTTAAACGGAGATGAAAAGATTTCAGAGCTTGATATTATGGAGCTATTGCTGTTTTATTGCGTTCCGGTAAAGGACGTGAAGCCTTTGGCAACGCGTTTGCTAAAAAGGTTTGGCAGCGTAAACGCCGTTATAAGCGCAAACCCGGGTGTTTTAACCTCGGTTGAAGGTGTTGGAAAAAAGACGGCGGCATTTTTTGAGGTTTTGCGCCTTTTGGATAAACGTGTGGCAGAGCCCGTTAAGCCTAAGATAACCAACGTTGTGGAAACGGTGAGGTATTTTACAGAGTACTTTGAGGGCATGGAGACGGAACAGTTCGTCGTCGTTTTGCTTTCAGAGCAGGGTGACGTGCTCGATACCGTGATCTTTGCCGGTGAGGAGAGGGATAGAGTAAACGTTGATCTGCAGAGGTTTAGCGTTGAGGTTGGAAGGGTGCGCCCTTTTTCTGCCGTAATCGCGCACAATCATCCCAGTGGCTCGGTTAGGCCGTCCGTTGCAGATGACGTTGCAACCAAGAAGATCTTAACCATATTAAATGCACAGGCAGTTAATTTGTTAGATCATATTATAGTGTCTGAAGACGACTATTTCAGCTATCACAGTGCAGATAAGATATCAAAGCTCAGAGAGGAGCTTTTAAGGTAGCATTTTACAATCATTGCGAGGATTCGTCAAAAATTATAAAATATATCTCTTCCTAAAATGTTATGGTTAAAGCATAACCTTTCAGGAGAGAAAAAATGTTTAAAAAACTTAAAAGAAAATTTGAAGCAGGCAAGGTATTATCCGTAGCGGTAGCTTTTTTTGCAATGGTATTTCTGAACAATGCGGGTGCAAGAGGCGAGCCGTTCAGCGCGGCACTTTATTTTGCCTTGCTGTATTCGGGGGCGGGCGTCATAACCTATTCAATGGCATACACGGCCTCCTTTTTATTTACCTTTTCGTGGGACAGACTGCTTTGCGCTATCATTGCAAATACCGTTTTTTGCGTGATATACGGGCTTTTTGGTAGAAAAAAGAGGTTGGGGCTTCCATCTGTTATATTTTTGCCCACCGCACTTATCCCTTACGTTTTAATAGGAGATAAGGGTGAGTACGTGAGAAGACTTATAGTGGTGGCGGTGATAACGGTTTTGTCTATCGGCATGCTTTCGGGTATCCGCGCAGTGGTAAAAAGGGCATTTCGCCGGCCGGAAAAATCGGAGATACTGTCGCTTGCACTCGTGTTTGTCGTAACGTTTACGGGCGGAATAAAATACATGGGAACAAACGGGTATAAGGCAGTTGCCGTGTTGTGTCTTGCTTTTTTCTCCGCGCTTTTATCGGGCGAGGAGGGGTGTTTTTTTTCTCTCGTTTTAGCGATACCGCATGCCATCTATTTAAAAAGCGTGGAAATACTTGCACCCTATCTTGCCCTTGGCACCGTGGCTTTTTTCTTCTCAAGAGTTCCAAGGCCGCTTTACGCGGTTATGATGATCTCCGTTGAGCTTACGTCGGCGTACCTTATAGGCTGGTATGGGGATTACGGTTACGTTGAACTGATTTATTTTTGCTCTGCGATTTTGTTGTTTGCCCTGATCCCGCAGGGAGTATTTAAAATGTGCGAGAAAAAGCTTGCGCTATCTGCAGATAAGCCCCTGCCGAGGTATGAAATAAACAGGACGAGAAACGCAGTTTCGGGGCGTTTATATGAGATATCGGGCACTTTTAGGGAAATATCGGAGCTGTTTTCTTCTATCTCAAAGCGGAGCAATCCCTTTCTTTATGAGGATGCAATCATAGAAGAGGTGGGAAAAATTTGTGATGGCTGCTCATTTTGCAATAAGTGCAAGGCAACGGGCTTTCCCGATAGAGAGGAGCTTATCCGCCTTATTGCTATAGGGAAAGGCAAGGGGCGATTGACTACGGTTGATCTTCCCAAGCGTTTTGCTCAAAAGTGTGCGCAGGCGGGAAAAATAGTGTATTCAATAAACAAATACGTTGGGCTTTATTCATCTGAAATGGAAAAGCAAAAGGCAACGGAACAGACACGCCAGCTTGTTGGACTTCAGGCAGACGGCGTTGCCTCTGCGCTGAAGGGCATTGCAAAAACACTTTCAAAAAATTTGTCGTATCAAACGGATAAAGAAAAAAAACTTGGCGGTTTTTTATTGAAAAAGGGGGTTAATGTACAAGAGGTAATGATTTTTGGCGAGGGCGATGGGGTGGAGATTCATCTTACCGTTGCGAGTAGCAGCCCCGAAGAGAGGCTGTTGCCTGCCATAAATGAGCATTTTAAGGCAAAGCACTCGGTTGTTGAAAAGCTGGCCGTTAGCGGCGGAAACGAGGTTTTTGTTATAGAGCGAGCTTGCCCTTACGATTGTATATTCGGTGTTGCCGGCATGAAGAAAAACGGAGAGGCTGATTGCGGGGATACCCACTCGCTCATTAAGATATCTCGCAACAGATTTATGCTCGCGCTGTCGGATGGGATGGGTAGTGGAGAGAGTGCAAGAGTAACCTCAAAAACCGCATTGTCGCTTATTGAGTGCTTTTATAGGGCGGGGATCCCGCCGGAGGTGTCGCTTTCCACGGTGAACAGGCTGCTTTCGTTTGCAGGCGAAGATAATTTTGCCGCACTTGACCTCGGTGTTATAAACTTGGATTCTCTATCTTGCGAGTTCATCAAGCTCGGTGCCCCGTATGGGTTCATAGTTTCAAAGGATTCGGTACGACTGATAGAGGGAAGCTCGTTGCCCATGGGGATATTAAACGAGCTTAAGCCCTCTGTTTGCACGGAGCAGATCTCTCCGGGCGACGTAATACTGTTTTTGAGTGACGGCGTTACCGATGCGTTTGGATCGGCAACCGATCTCGCAGATTTTTTATCTGCCGCTTCAATAACCAACCCTCAACGGCTTGCCGATAAGATATTGCAGGAGGCGTTTATGCTGTACGGCAATAAGGCCGGCGACGATATGACTGTGGTTGCCTGCAAAATTTTTGCGGCCTAACCAAAAAGTAAAACCCAAATAATTGATAAA
This sequence comes from Clostridia bacterium, assembly GCA_017501205.1. Taxonomy (GTDB): domain Bacteria; phylum Bacillota; class Clostridia; order Christensenellales; family Borkfalkiaceae; genus RGIG3732. The sequence goes on along the minus strand of JAFVXM010000038.1, from coordinate 13,955 downwards.
GAAGCCGTAATATGATATAATACATATAATCCTACTGCTAAAAGGTGGCGGCATTGAGATACTTTAAGTACGAATACCCCGGAAAGGTTTCAGAAAAATTTAATAGAGAAGAGCTAAACCTTATGGATGCCAAGGGCAAAAGGACGCACAGGAAAAACCAGTTTATCGAGGTGATGAGCCTTGTTGTGTTTATCGTTGTGATAGCGGTTTTCATCACTGCGGCCATTCTCTTAACCAAGCCACTGGTAAACCTGGTGAAAGAAAAGGGGCTTGTAAAAAATCTCCTTCACTGTGCAAGGGGGCTTATTATTGCCGTTGTGTCGGCAGGATCGTTAGCCCTTGCAGGATTTATTCTCATTAAAATAAACAAGTGTAAAACCACCGAGGTTTCCGCGCACGAAAAGCGTAGAGAGGCAATGCAATATGCTTGCGGTATACTCAGAGAGTACTACGGCTTTTCGTCGCCCTTTCTCGTTACAAAGTGCTACGATAGCACGGTGCCCACCTTTATAGAACGCGACGTGTGCCTGTTTTTCGTTGAAGGCAAGCTGCGGATTACAGCGGATATTTACAACGGCTTTGCGAACGGATATAAGGATTGCGGCTGTTATGAGTTTGAAGAGGGCGAGGAAGAAATAGAAAAAACCACCGAGGGTGGGAGAGAGGCTTGCGTTTTATACGGCGAAGGAACTTACTTTTATTTAAGCAAAAGAGCAGCCACTTTTATCAATAAGTGCCGTGAATCGCAGAAAAACTCCGATAGTTGCAATAATGATGGAAATAAACGCGAGGCGAGTGAGCAGCTATGATCTTGTTTTTTGATACCGAGACCACGGGGCTTATGCCGGGAAGAATAGTTCAGCTTTCTTACGTCATGCAGACGGCAAATGAGGTTAGGGCTAAAAACTTTTTTTTCGCTGTGGATTACGTTGAGCCGTCTGCACAGGCGGTACACGGCTTTTCTCCTCAAAAGCTGATGGAGCTGTCAAACGGGCGTACCTTCAGCGTCGATCTTGAGGAGATCTACGATGATTTTCTATCGGCAGATTTAGTGGTTTCACACAACTTTGCGTTCGATCTAAAGTTTATGATCGCCGAATTTATTTATCACGAAAGGCAGTTCCGTTACAGGGAAAGCCTTTGCACGATGAAGTATTTTACGGATATTTTAAAGCTTCCGAGGAGCTCTAACAGAGGGTACAAATATCCCAAGCTTACCGAGCTTTGCGAGCATTTTGAGCTTTATCCTTACGATATATCCCGTGCGAGTGCCGAGCTTTTTGGCTGTTACGGTCAAAGCCACGACGCCCGCTTTGATACGGCGGCGCTTTACGCCTGCTTTAACGCGGGGGCTGATAAATATCCAAGCCTTAACGAGTTAAGAAATAAATATTTGGAAGGGGAGAAGGAAAATGAAATTTCTGGATTATAAGGTGTTAAAGGCAAGCTTTTCGCTTACGCCCGATATTCAGCCTAACAAAAACTATAAGGTAAGCCCAAAGATAAATTGCAGCATAAAAAAGGGAGCAGGAAAGATCTTTTGCACATTTAACGTGGAGCTTGCTCGCGGTGAAGAGGTTCCGCCCTTTGAGTTTAGCGTTTCGGCGGTAGGCAGCTTTTCCGTTGAGGAAACAGAGGACGTAAAGACCATAGCCGTAAAGGCAGCGGAAACCGTTTTCCCGTTCGTCAGAACCACGGTTGCAAGCCTTACGCAGCTTGCAAATATCCCTGCTTACATCTTGCCAATTATCGATATGGAATCTCTCATAAGGATAAACAAGCCGCAGGGCGCGATAGTTCCCACAACTCCTACAACGCTGAATTAACCCCCTTTTTCGCACATTATTGCAAATTTTAAAAAAGAAGAAATTATATTTTAAGCACGCTATGCCCAAAAGAGAAGGCAAAGCGTGCTTTTTTTGCTGAAAAAAATACCAAAAATGGTAAGGTACAGCATATAATATGGTATGAAAATCAATTTTTTTAAGATGCATGGAGCAGGAAACGATTATATTTTTGTTGACGAGAGGACGTTCGGTAGCGTGCCTCATCCGTCAAAAGTGGCCGAAATCGCAAGTAAACACAGGTTTTCGGTTGGAAGTGACGGATTAGTTTTAATATCTGAAGAAAAAGGTCGGTCGTGCCGTATGCGTATTTTTAACGCTGACGGAAGCGAGGGGATGACGTGCGGCAACGCGCTGAGATGCGTTGGACGGTATCTCCATGAAAACGGAGAGGGGGAACGCTTTACGGTTGCAACTTGTAGTGGAGATAGGGTTGTTACAGTTTCCGGCGATACGGTTACCGTAGATATGGGTAGGGCGGTTTTTCGATCTCCCGATCTGCCGCCGTGCGGAATTTTCGTTATGCAAAGCGAGAGCGAGGAGTTTGCCTTTACCACCGTATCGGTAGGTAATCCTCACGCCGTTGCCTTCGTTTCGCACCTTAATTTTAACGTTGGCGCGGTGGCAAACGAGCTTGCCTCATCCGGAATTTTTCCGTTTGGGGTAAACGTGGAATTTGCTTTGCCGAGGAAGTTGGGCGCAGAGGTGCGCGTAGTTGAACGTGGCAGCGGTGAAACGCTTTCCTGCGGGTCAGGGGCATGTGCGGTCGCTGCTGCAATGAAGCTTCACGGGTTAATTGATGGCCGTGCAGAGCTTCATTTCAGGGGCGGTGTGCTTGCGGTTGACGTTGCGGACGACTACGGCTTAAAGCTTAGCGGAAGCGTTGAAAAAAGCTTTGAGGGGGTGGTGGAAATTGACGGCATTTGATTATAATGCAGGCTTTGATGAGCTTAAAGAGAGTTATTTATTTACCGAAGTGAGGGAGAAGGTCCGCAAGTTTTTAGATGTAAATGGCGGCAGCGTTATCAACCTTGGCGTGGGTGACGTGGCGTTTCCCTTGCCGAGGTCTGCGGTGAGGGCATTTGTGAAAGCGGCAGTTGAACTTGGTGATAATGTGCGATTTAGGGGGTATCCTGAGGAAAACGGCTACGCTTTTTTAAGAAAAGCGATAAGCGAAAGGTATTTAAAGCAGGGGCTATGCGTAGGTGAGGACGAGATATTTATAGGCGACGGATCAAAGACGGATGCTGCCTCGCTTCCCTCTGTTTTGGGTAAAGCCGACGTGCTTGTGTGCGAGCCTGCGTACCCCGTTTATCCCGATGCCGCGGCTATAAACGGCAACAGGGTTTACTATCTTAAGGGGAGCAAGCAAAACGGCTTTTTTCCATCGCCGGCCGATGCTATGCCAAAGCCATACGTCATATGGCTGTGTTCCCCGGGGAATCCTACGGGTGCGGTTATCACAAGGCCCCTTCTTGAGGAGTGGGTGCGCTTTGCCCGGCAAACGGGATCTCTCATTATTTTTGATGCGGCGTACGCGTCCTTTGTGGAAGAGGGCGAAGTGAAGAGCATTTACGAGGTTGACGGGGCGAGAGAGGTTGCCGTTGAGCTGTTCAGCTTTTCAAAGTACGCCGGATTTACGAATTTGAGGTGCTCGTGGACGGTAATTCCCCGAGAAATCTCGGTTAAGGGCAAAAGGCTGAACGAGCTGTGGAAAAGGCGACAATCGGTGTTTTTTAACGGAGTGAGCTATCCCGTTCAGCGCGCGGCAGAGGCGGTTATCAGTGGAAGCGGAGAGGCCGAGTGCATGGCGATTATAGAGCGGTATAAGAGGAACGCACGCATTATAGGAGAGGCGCTCTCCGCCCGCGGAGTGTGGTATACCGGTGGCAAAAGTTCGCCCTATATCTGGCTTGAGTGCCCCCGCGGAACGAGTAGTCGTGAGATGTTTAAAATACTGCTTGAGCAGGCGAGGATAGTGGGAACGCCGGGATGCGGCTTCGGTCCTTCCGGCGAGGGATATTTTAGGCTATCGTGCTTTTTAAAGGAGAGCGATGCCTCGGTAGCGGCGGAAAGGCTGTATAAGACGTTATAAAAAGGCAGGTGAAAAACCTGCCTTTTTGTGCGTTTTACGTGGTTTATTTAGTTGAGAGCAATAAATTCACCTTTGCAGAGCGGAGAAGCGGCGGGCAGTAAAGCGTTAGCCGTTTCCGATTTAAAGCGGGCTGAAAGATACACGCTGCCGTTAAAGGATGCCTTAGAGGCTGTGCCGCCGAGAGCAAGGCTCTGCGCCGTTGCATCTTCCTTTTTGTGCCCAACTACGTCTACGTCGCGATTTATTACGGTGTTTTCTTCAATAGACGAGAAGTGTGAGAAATGCCAGTAGTAATCGTTGTAGTTGAAGTTGCCGAATTCCTTGAGTATCTCCCCAAAGGTAAGGTTCAGCTTTTTATCGAACATTTTACTTCCGTAGGCAACGCTGTCAACGGTCAGATTAACAATGTAATACCTCATCGTTCTGACGAGCACATATTCGGTATAGAAGCCCTCGGTGCCCATTACTGCGAAGTTGGGCAGATAGGAAAAAACAGTGTCCTTGTCGGGCTCGGTAATGGTGCCGTCAGGAGATTTAAGCGTCCAGATGTAATCATCGTAGCTATACATAATATCGCTCAGTGCTATCGTCGGGAAGTCTGTATAGGACTCCACGAAATTCTCATATCCGTCAAAGCCATCAAAGAGGCTGACCTTAACCATGTTGGGATAGAAGCGGAGATTGCACTCGTTGCCTTCTGTGGGAAGACGCATAAACTTGAACTGCTCATAGGTTAAAAGCTCGCTATTCCAACCGATTGACACGCTGTAATTAGAAAGGTCCTCATCCACCCATTTTTCTATTTCGTAGCCTTGCATGGTGTAGGTGGTTACGACATCTCTCATGCCGTTGATGGATTCAAACGGACCCTCAATGCGGTAGCGGTACAAATTCTCCACTTCAATAACGGTGGTTTTAAATATGGGGAAGCATAAGGGATCGGAGGTGACGGGGCTGAGTGTTTGTGCGTTCACGGTAAACTGATAGTTCCACGGATCAAAGTTCAAAAGCTCTATTACGCCGTCCTTTCCTTCAGCGGGCAGCCTGAGCAGATCGCCGAGAGTTATAACGCCGTTTGCCTTGATGGTGTAGGTGGTGGGTTCTTCATTGTTGGGATCTCTGTACTCAATCGTAGCCGTGTACTCTTTTTCAATCAAGGATTTCTCTATTGCCGTAATCTGCGAGAAAGAGGTTGCAGTTTCGGGGAGCTCATAAGAGTAATCGTATCCGCTGTAGAAATAGAAGTCGTTGTAATTTATTTTGAGATGTTCGGCAAATTCCTTAAGCGTGGGCGGAGTGGGTGATGCGAAGGAGTAGCTTTGGAAATCGGGAACAAAGGGATCGCCGCTACGTATTACGCGCGCCGAGATGACGGTGTTCTTTTCTGCGAACGTTATCGTTTTATTTTGAGTTAGCACTATCTCCATGCGGATAGCAGCGGTTGTTTCGTTTGTAATATCGTAATTATTTGCGTTTTCGCCCACTTCTTTAAAGAATTGCTCAATCAAAGTGTCGGTTAAAACGGGCTTTGTGAAGGAGTACGTCTTTGACTTTCCGCCCTCTATTGAGAGGGTTACGCTAAAGGGATTTATCACGAGATTCTTGTGCGCGCCGATATAGATCTTATTGCGGTCAAGCACGTCGTCAACAGAAACGGAGTTTTCCCCTTCCGACCAAACGTAGTCGTAATATTCATAGAACAGAGTTTTAAGAGTGGGTGTTATCGAGCCGTCGTTGTAGTAATCTAAAAATATTTCCTTTGCGTCGTAGCCGCTGGGAACGCCATCCTCGGCGGTTTCGCTGTAATACGGTATAAGCAGGTATGCCTTTATTTTTACGAATATATCCTCTTCATTGGGGATGAACATGCCGCATTCTTCGCAGATATTGCCTTCAACGCGATGGTGCGGGCAGCTGTTATTGCAGCCGTGGCAGAAGCCGTCAACCCAGTTGTGTTTATGCTTAAGCTTCAGCTCTAAATCGGTGCCGTAATCAAAGAGGCGTTTGTCGGGCTTTGCATCATATGCGATGCCGCCGGCAGGGGTAATGTAATAATCCTCGATAACCGAGGTTTCGTTAAATCCGGGGATAAACTGGTTTAAGAATTCCAGGGTGGTCATATGTCCGTAAACGTTAAATACTTGGTCGCCAAAGGTTACGTTTACAACGATCCAGCCGGAGCAGATGTCGCACGTATTCTCGTCGGAAACGAAATCGTGGGGACAAGTATAGTCACACTTATGGCAATATCCGTTATCCCACTCGTGCGCGCAGTCGTTACCGCACTTATCGCAATGGCCGTTTATCCACTCGTGATCGCAATTCGAAGCCTCACCCGAGAGGCGAACGATTGTAAAGTTCCTTCCGTTATCACCCATGATAAAGTAGTCATCGGGCAAATAAACCTTTCCGTTGTCGTCGTTTTTTATCTGCCAGGTGTATGAGTGATATTCTTCCTCACCGATGCCTACAAAGTGTATCATGAATTCAAAGAACGGCATCTTATTATCGATATCGTAAACGTTTCCTTCAAAGGAGATGAAAACGGTGAAGCCTTCGGCGCTATATTCGGGTGTAGACGAAGTGCCTGAGCCCGTGCCGGGGGTGGAGGGCTGCTCCTCTTTCTTTACCGTGGTTATATAGAGGACGTTTTCCTTAAGCGTTATTTCAACGTTGTTATAAATGTTAAAGCCCTCGGTTGCCTCGAAATATTTATTGTCAAAATCAACGTGAGAGAAGGTTGTTGCCGATTTGTCGATCTTTTTAATTTTTTCAAGCACCTCGGAGAAGCTTACGCCCTGTGGGAATTCGAGAATTGAGAATACCCCGTTGTGCAGATATTTAACGATGACCTTATCGGGGCTGTACGGGGGGACGGGTTCTTTCTCGTTCATGCGTATTGCAACCGTGCTGTAAGGGGTTATCTGAATGCTGCCGTCGGTGACCTCAGAGTATTCAATTTCTACGGTTGCAGTCTTTAGCAAATAAGAGAAATCTCCCTTGCCTTCAAGCACGTAGAAGGATAGATCGTTTAACGTGAACCCTTCAGGTGCGAGGACGTTATAATCCTCTGTGTTGCCGTTACCGTCGATAAGAACAAGCCTGAACTCAATCGCTCCATATTTAGGCAATAGTCTTATTTCACAGCTGGAATCTATTACCCTGCCGGGGCCGGTAATAATTTCGTCCATAATTGAAATTTCGTAGATGTCGTAGCGCAGGTAGTAATAATACGGATGTGGCAGATAATCCGCGATAACGGCGTCTAACAGGGTGGGCCTGTCAAGCTCCACCTCATAGCGATGAGGGTTGTAGGGATCATAAATTTCAATTGATACGGTGAAGGGATAATTGCGCATCAAGCCCGAAAGCCCGCAATCCTCGCAATGATCTTCGTCAGCGCCGTAATGAGGGCAGGCAAGACCGCAGTATACGCAAACGAAATTTTCCCACCTGTGAGTACAGGGCGTACCGCATTTTGCACAGGCGGAATCCCACCATACGTGCTCGGTGCATTCCGAGGGATCGATGAGATCGCTGTCCGCCGGCTTTATGCTCGCGTATACGGTTATATCGCTGCTTAAGGGGTTTTTGCTCAAGCGTCCGTCAAAGGGCTTGGTGCAGGCCTCATCGTAAAACCAGCCAAAAAACGTGAAGCCGTCAAGGCTGATTGAGGGTAGGGTGAGAGATTCCTCGTTGCCATTTACCTGCTCCTCGTGTAAAACAACGTCGTTATAAACGTACTGAATTGTATAGGTGCCGCCGTCTGAGGGGCCGCTGCTTCCGCCGTTACTGCTTCCACTGCTTGTACCGCCTGTTCCACCGCCGGGCTTGCAGGCAAACAGTGCTGTCAGCAAAACAGCTGCGGAGAGAATCAGGATAAGTGCTTTTAATTTCTTCATAATACTCCTCCTTTGATAAAACGCTTTCACTGTAAATATTATAACAGAATAATTATAGTACCATCTTTTTGTTTTGTCAATCGGCAGATAGATAGATTTTGACGGTTGATTTTAAAAAGTGCCCTTTTTCGCGTGTTTTTGACAAAAAGGAATAAATTTTTGCATCACGGCGGATAGAAAGTGCGTGGGGGAATAAAAGGCGCGGCGAGCGAAAAATTTAAAAGGGTTTATCACCTGTACGTAAATACTTGACATATCACCTTAAAAATGTTATTATATATAAAAACTTTTAATTACAATACAGAGATGTTGTAAAGGTTGTCATAATTTCCCCGTTGGCAGAGGTGTTCTTCTGCTGTCGTTTGGCACAAAAAAGTCACCTTTGCAGCAGTCTGCTATAAGGTGTTTTTTTATGTCAGGACAAGAAGCAAGAGTAAAAATTTATAACAGCGGCCGTTTTGAAGAGTTAAACGACGGGCGTGGTGTTTTCAATTTTGCTTTTAACGGTGATTTTGTCGTTTTACCCGGTCTCGTGGACGTTCACGTTCATTTGCGAGAGCCGGGTTTTTCTTTTAAAGAGGATATGGCAAGCGGCACCGCAGCCTGCGCGAGGGGGGGCTATTCGGCCGTTTGCTCAATGCCAAATCTCAACCCCGTGCCGGATAGCCTGCAAAACCTCAGAGAGCAGTTTGACGCAATAAAGAAAAAGGCGTCGGTCAGGGTTTATCCTTACGGCGCAATTACCGTTGGAGAGAGGGGCGAGAGGCTTGCAGATCTTGAAGGGCTCGCTCCGTACGTAATTGCTTTTTCGGATGACGGCAAGGGCGTTGATGACGACGGGCTGATGCTTGAAGCGATGCAGAGGGCAAAGAGCCTCGGTAAGATCATAGCGGCACACTGCGAGGATAAAAGGCTGATAGGCGGATGTATTAACGACTGCGAATACGCCGTAAAACACGCGTTAAAGCCCCTTCCTGCAGAAGCAGAGTGGCGACAGATAGCGAGGGATGCGGAGCTTGTTGCGAAGACCGGCGTGAGCTACCACGTGTGCCACGTTTCAGCAAAGGAGAGCGTTGAGATAATCAGGCAGATGAAGCGTGGCGGGCTTGACGTTACCTGTGAAACGGCACCGCACTACCTTACGTTGACCGATGCGATGCTGGAAAACGACGGAAGGTTTAAAATGAACCCGCCGCTCAGGGCAGAGGCAGATAGAATTGCTCTCATAGAGGGTATAGAGGACGGCACTGTGGACATGATAGCCACCGACCATGCCCCACACACGGCGGAGGAAAAGAGCCGCGGTCTTAAGGATAGCTTGTTTGGGATAGTTGGAATCGAAACGGCATTTTCGGTTATGTATACTTACCTTGTGAAAGAGGGCGTTATATCGCTGGAAAAGCTGGTTGAGCTTATGAGCATAAGCCCCGCAAGGCGGTTTGGCATAAAAGTTGATATGAAAAACGATTACTCGATCTTTGAGTTGAGTGAGGAATACACCGTAAACAGCAATGATTTTGCATCTAGGGGAAGAAGCACCCCCTATGAGGGCAAAAGGGTTTACGGAAAATGTGTAAAAACGGTTATAGGAGGAGAAACGGTATGGAAAGACGCAACGATTGTAAAATAGTGCTTGAAACCGGAGAGGTATACGAGGGCGTTCATTTCGGCGCAAAGGTTGAGCGAGTTTGTGAGCTTGTATTTAATACCTCGGTAGTAGGTTATCAGGAAATAATATCCGATCCTACTTATGCAAATCAAGCAGTGGTTATGACCTATCCCATCATAGGTAATTACGGCATAACCGACGAGGATAACGAAACGAAAAACGCGCACGTGGGCGCGCTTATCGTGAGGGATTATAACGATCTCCCCAGCAACTTCCGTTGCACGAAAACGCTTGGAGAAATTCTTGAGGACAGCGGCGTGCCTGCCATATTCGGGCCGGATACAAGGCAGCTGACTCGCAGAATACGAGATGGTGGAGAGTGCAAGGCGATCATAACGGATATTGATACTCCTATAGAGGAATGCCTCGAAAAGATCAGAAATACGGCACTTCCCGAAAACCGTGTGGCTTGCGTAAGCTGCAGAAAGAAGTGGTTCAGAAGAACCGAGCACTCAAGATATAACGTGGTAGCGGTGGATTGCGGCATAAAGAACAGTATGCTCCGCAGCCTTTGCAAAAGGGGCTGTAACGTTACGGTGGTGCCTTATAACACCACGCCTGAGGAGATAGATAGGATTGCGCCTGACGGAGTGTTTATTTCCAACGGGCCGGGAAGTCCCGAGAGCGTACCCGAAACGGTTGCGCTCATCAACGGAATAAAGGGCAGGTATCCCGTGTTTGCCGTATGCCTTGGCGCACAGCTTGCTGCAATTTCGTACGGGGCAAGGATAAAGAAAATGCCGTGCGGTCACCGTGGCGGCAATCATTCCGTCAGAAACCTTGAAACGGGCAAGCTTGAAACGGTTGCGCAGAATCACGGCTACGTTATAGATAAGGCGTCGCTGAAGGGTACGGGGCTGAAGATAACGCACGAGAACGTGTTTGACGGAAGCGTTGAGGGTGTGGAGTGCAAGAAGGATAGGCTGTTTGCTGTTCAGTATCACCCCGAAAGCGTTGCAGTGCCCAAAACGGATAACTACTTGTTTGATAAATTCGTAAGCCTTATGGAGGAGAAGTAATATGCCCAAAAGAACCGATATAAAGAAGATACTCGTGATCGGCTCCGGCCCGATAGTTATCGGACAGGCTGCGGAATTTGACTATGCGGGAACGCAGGCGTGCCTTGCCCTTAAGGAAGAGGGCTACGAGGTTGTGCTTGTAAACAGCAACCCCGCAACGATCATGACGGATACAAGCATTGCGGACAAGGTATATATGGAGCCGCTCACCCTCGAATATCTTGGAAAAATCATAAGGCACGAAAGGCCGGATGCAATTATTCCCGGAATAGGCGGGCAGACAGGCCTCAACCTTGCAATGCAGCTTTACCGCAAGGGCGTGCTGGACGAGTGCCAGTGCGAGCTTCTCGGCACGAGTGCAGAGAGCATAGAGAGAGCAGAGGACAGAGAGCTGTTTAAGGAGCTTTGTATAGGCCTTGGCGAGCCTGTAATAACTTCTGAGATAGCAGAGAGCATGGAGGAGGGCATTGCTGCGGCTCACAGGATAGGCTTCCCCGTAGTATTGCGCCCTGCGTTTACCCTTGGCGGAACGGGCGGCGGCTTCGCCGATAACGACGAGGAGCTTGAGGAGCTTTTGAAGAACGGACTTAAGCTTTCGCCCGTTGGTCAGGTGCTCGTTGAAAAGAGCATTAAGGGCTACAAGGAAATTGAGTTTGAGGTAATGCGTGACGGCGCGGATACGGCAATAGCTATCTGCAGCATGGAAAACGTGGACCCCGTTGGAATACACACGGGCGACAGTATTGTAGTTGCACCCTGCCAGACACTTACCAGCAAGGAATATTATATGCTTCGCGACAGCGCTCTCCGCATTATTCGAGAACTCAAGATCGAGGGCGGATGTAACGTTCAGTTTGCGCTTGATCCGCAAAGCTTTGATTACTATATCATAGAGGTAAATCCTCGCGTATCGAGGAGCTCTGCCCTTGCGAGCAAGGCGTCGGGATTCCCCATAGCGAGGGTTACTGCAAAGATAGCCGTTGGCATGAGGCTTGAGGAGATAAAGATTGCGGGCTTCGTAGCAAGCTTCGAGCCGTCTATCGACTATATTGTAACCAAAATGGCGCGCTTCCCGTTTGATAAGCTCGGCGGAGCAAGCAATAAGCTTTCTACCCAGATGAAGGCAACCGGCGAGGTAATGAGCATAGGCAGAACTATTGAGGAAAGCCTTTTAAAGGCGGTGCGCTCGCTTGAAACGGGCGTGAACCATCTGTATATGCCTAAATTTGAAAAAGTGCCCGAAAACGAGCTTTATTCGTATATTAAGGACGGAACAGACGACAGAATTTTTGCCGTTGCAGAGCTATTCCGCCGCGGAGAAAGTGCAGAAAAAATCTATGGCGTTACGAGGATAGATATGCTCTTCCTCGATAAGATCAAGGCAATCGTTGATTTTGAAAAGGAGCTTTCCGCAAATCCCATGGATGCCAAAAAGCTTTACGAGGCAAAGAGGATGGGTTACTCCGATGCCTGCGTTGCAAGGCTGTGGGGAACGGATGAGGACGCTGTTTACTCCCTCAGAAAGAAGGAGAATATACGTCCCGTTTACAAGATGATAGATACCTGTGCGGGTGAGTTCGGGTGCTACGTGCCGTATTTTTACGGAACGTACGAGAAGGAAAACGAATCCGTTTGCACGGACAGAAAGAAGATCATCGTTCTCGGCTCCGGTCCTATCAGAATCGGTCAGGGTGTAGAGTTTGACTACTCCACAGTTCACGCTATAAAGACGATTAAGGAATACGGCTACGAGGCTATAATTATAAACAATAACCCTGAAACGGTCTCCACCGACTATACGACGAGTGACAAGCTTTACTTTGAGCCCTTGACGGTTGAGGACGCGATGAACGTTATCGAGTTTGAAAAGCCGCTTGGTGTAATTGCTTCCCTTGGAGGACAGACGGCAATAAATCTTGCGGGAAGGCTCACCGAGTACGGCGTTAAGATAATAGGAACGGACTTTGAAGCAATTGAGAAGGCGGAGAACAGAGATGCCTTTGAAAAGGTTATGCGCTCCCTTGGAATCCCCCAGCCCACGGGCGAGGCGGTTACCGACGTTGAGGCAGGCGTTAAGGCTGCAGAGAGGATAGGCTATCCCGTTCTCGTTCGCCCCAGCTACGTTCTCGGCGGCAGGGCAATGCAGATAGTGGGCAATGAGCAGTCGCTCAGGCATTATTTGCTTAGCGCAGTTAAAATAGATGAAAAGCAGCCCGTTCTCGTGGATAAATATATTCAGGGAAAGGAGCTGGAGATAGATGCCGTTTGCGACGGAAAGGACGTTTTTGTTGCAGGTATCATGGAGCTTGTTGAGAGAACGGGTATACACTCGGGTGACAGTATAAGCGTTTACCCCACCTTCAGCGTAAGCCAAAAGGTAAAAGAAACCATACTTGAGTACACCAAAAAGTTAGGCCTCGGAATAGGCATAGTGGGACTATATAATATTCAGTTTATCGTAGATAAGGAAGAAAACGTATTCGTAATCGAGGTAAACCCCAGATCGTCGAGAACGGTGCCCTTCTTAAGTAAAGCAACGGGCTACAGTCTTGCCGATATAGGCACGCTCGCTATGCTCGGCCACAGCTTAAAGGAGCAGGGCTTAGATATACTCTACCCCGAGGAAAAGAAGCGCTGGTACGTTAAGGCGCCCGCCTTCTCATTCAACAAAATAAGGGGTGTTGACGCATATCTTTCTCCCGAAATGAAGTCTACGGGCGAGGCTATCGGTTACGATAAAACGCTCACCCGTGCCCTTTACAAGGCACTTAACGCGAGCGGAATGAACGTTGCCAACTACGGCACGATTCTCGTTACCGTTGCAGATAAGGACAAAGAAGAGGCGTTGCCGCTTGTAAAGAGGTTTTACGAGCTTGGCTTCAATATTGAGGCTACGAGGGGAACGGCAACGTATCTTAAGGATCACGGCATAAGAACGAGGATCAAGCCCAAGCTCAGCGAGGGCAGCGATGAGATACTCAACAGCATCAGAAAGGGCTACGTAAACTACGTGATATCAACGAGAGATATAAACTCCACCAACGAGATGACCGACGGCTTTGCTATCCGCCGTGCGGCAGTTGAAAACAACGTGACCATGTTTACGTCGCTCGATACCGTGCGCGTGCTGCTTGACGTTCTTGAGGAGATTACCATTACGGTATCCACCATCGATGCGAACGAATAGGCAATAATGCTTGAAAAAGGGCACTTGTTAAAGAAAAAGAGGAAAAAATGTATACACAGGGATACTTTAAAATAAAAGAAAATAAACGCCTTACGGCGAGCGTTTGGGAGATGACCTTTGAGGGCGATACTCACGGCGTTACTGCGGCGGGGCAGTTTATCAATCTCAAGATAGAGGGCTTGTTCCTGCGCAGACCTATCTCCGTGTGCGATTACGGAGATGGCTGGATAAAGATAATA
>JAFVXM010000037.1 GCA_017501205.1 Clostridia bacterium | reverse complement strand
GAGCACGGCGTTCTTCCCAGAGTACACGGCACGGGTGTATTTACCCGTGGGCAGACTCAGGTTCTTACCACCTGTACTCTCGGTACTATAAGTGAGGTTCAGAAGCTCGAAGGTCTTGACGAAGAGCAGTATAAGAGATACCTCCACCACTACAATATGCCCGGTTATGCTTCCGGCGAGGCAAAGCCTCTCCGTAGCCCCGGCCGTCGTGAGATCGGTCACGGCGCACTCGCAGAAAGAGCACTCGAGCCCGTTATTCCCTCCGAGGAAGATTTCCCCTATGCAATAAGGCTCGTTTCCGAGGTTCTTTCCTCCAACGGCTCCACCTTGCAGGCAAGTGTTTGCGGCTCCACCCTCGCACTTATGGATGCAGGCGTTCCCATTAAGGCACCCGTTGCAGGTATCGCTATGGGCCTTATTAAGGACGTAGAGAGCGGCAAGGTTTCCATCATGAGTGATATTCAGGGCCTTGAGGACTTCCTCGGCGATATGGACTTTAAGGTAGCAGGTACCACCAAGGGTATCACCGCTATCCAGATGGATATTAAGATCAAGGGTATTGACGAGAATATTCTCCGCACCGCAATCTCCCAGGCGAACGAGGGCAGGCAGTATATTCTTGATAAAATGCTTGCTTGCATTCCCGCTCCCAACGCAGAGCTTTCCAAGTATGCACCCAAGATCATCTCCTTCACAATCAATCCCGATAAGATCAGAGAGGTTATCGGCTCCGGCGGAAAGGTTATCAATAAGATCATCGAGGAAACCGGCGTTAAGATCGATATTACCGATGACGGCAAGGTTAATATTGCAACCTACGGCGAGGATATGGAAAATGCAAACAGAGCAAAGGCTATCATCCTCTCCATCGCAAAGGACCTTGAGGTTGGCGATATGTTCATTTCCACCGTTGCAAGAATTCTTCCCAAGGTTGGCGCTTTCGTAGAGCTCTCTCCCGGAAAGGACGGCATGATCCACATCTCCAAGATGAGCGATAAGAAGATCAACAGCGTTGAGGACGTTCTCGCTATCGGCGATACCGTTAAGGTAGAGATCATCAAGATCGGCGAAAAGGGTATCGACCTTAAGCTTTTGGAAAAGATGGAAGGCTAAAAGAGCAAAAAAAGGGGTGCGCAAGCTACTGCGCCCCCTTTATTTTATAAAACATCACAAACGCTCATATTTCAATTTTTGCTTAATAGTGCGTGATATAGGGCACTTTTAAATATGTGCGGTAATTTTTTTGCGCACGTCGCCATATAATATCCTGTAAAAAATCATTACGGATTATTAGGCGAAAAATGGGCAAATTATTAAAGAGAAGAAACGTAAGCTTTATAACCAACGCAATCCTGACGCTTGTAGTTGCGGTCGTCGCGGCAATATGCTTTGCGCCTCCGTTCGCCGTGCCTGCGTCCTCACCTGCGCCGTATTATAGCGGAAGCAGGGAAGGGCAAGCGGTATCGCTGATGTTCAACGTTTACGAGGGTGAGGATATCGTTTGCGGTATTTTGGATGAGCTTGACTCGCGCGGGCTGAAGGCGACCTTTTTTATGGGCGGCTGCTTTGCTGATGATCACGCAGATCTTTTAAGGCGCATGGCAGATAGCGGGCACGAAATAGGTAACCACGGCTATTTCCATCTCGACCACGCCAAAATTTCAAAAGAGCGTAATCTTGAGGAGATAGAGAACACGGGCAAGGTGATAGCCGCGCTGTGCGGCGTTACGCCCACGCTGTTTGCGCCCCCGTCAGGCTCGTTTTCAACTACCACGGTGAGTGTTGCGGAAAGCTTGGGATATTCGGTTATACTCTGGTCGAAGGATACGATAGACTGGCGAGATAGCGACAAGCAGAAGATATTCCGCCGTGCCACCGTCAACGTGAAAGCAGGCGATCTTATTCTGATGCATCCAAAGCAGCACACACTCGAGGTGCTTGGTGAAATTTTAGATTATTACGAGCAACAGGGCTTGAAGCAATCCACTGTTTCAGCCAACGTTTTCGGAGAATAAATTATGGTAAAACAAAAGACCTATCCTAACGGATTAAGAATGATTGTAAGGCGTCTTGAGGGCGTTTTTTCGGTGTCGTCGGGAATACTCGTCGGTGCGGGCTCCAGGCTGGAAACCCCTCAAAACAACGGTATTTCGCACTTTATCGAGCATATGATGTTCAAGGGCACGGCCAATCGCACGGCGTTTGAGATATCGGATGCGATAGATAGCATAGGCGGGCAGATCAACGCATTTACTACAAAGGAGACCACCTGCTATTACACAAAATCCACCACAGAGCATACCGAAAAGGCGATAGAGGTTCTCTCCGATATCTTCTTCAACTCCACCTTTGATGAGGGTGAAATGGACAAGGAGAGGGGTGTTATCATCGAGGAGATCAACATGAACGAGGATACCCCGGATGACCTTTGCTTTGATCTCCTTGCGGACGCGCATTTCGGCAAAACGGGGCTGGGCGCAACGATACTCGGCAGCGTGGAGAACGTGGAGAGCTTTAGCCGAAAGGACGTGCTCGATTATACTGCGCGCTACTACTGTCCGCAAAACGTGGTTATATGCTATGCCGGAAACATCACGTTTGAGCAGGCAGAGGAGCTTACCGAAAAGTATTTTGCAAGCAAGTTTAAAAGCACCGCGTTTGAAAAGCCCGCCATCGGTCACGAATTTCTGTTTGGTAAAAGCGTTAAGAAAAAGGATATCGAGCAGGCACATCTCTGCCTTGCTTACACCGCTTGTCCTTACGGAAGCGAGCGCACCGATTATTACACCTTTTTGAACTCCGCTCTCGGGGGCGGTATGTCGAGCGTGCTATTCCAAAAGGTCAGGGAGGAGCTGGGGCTTGCTTACAGCGTTTACAGCTTTATTTCAGCCTACGCCGATTGCGGCTCGCTTTGCGTTTACGCGGGCGTAAATCCCAAAAAGAGGGACGTAGCGCGTGAGTGTATCTTAAGCGAAATAAGTGCGCTCAAGCAGAGGGGGCTTAGCGAAAGCGAATTTTTAAGGGCGAGGGAGCAAATAAAGGGCGCGTTCATATTCGGGCAGGAATCGAACGCTTCGCAAATGCTTTTATACGCAAAGTATCTTCTTTATAAAAACGAAATCTTCAGCTTTGAAAATAAGCTTAAGGCAGTAAATTCTATCACAAGGGAGTCGCTCAACCGCTTCATAAAGGAAGAGGTCGATTTTGATCGGTTTTCGGAGTCCTTGGTAGCAAAAGATATATAAGTGCCCTTTTTCGCACAAAAACAGCAAAAAAGCTCGCTAAACAGCGAGCTTTTTTTGGCTTTTATTTAAAAAATAAGGGGAAGCAGATAAATGCTTCCCCTTAAAAATGGGAAATCAGTTGCCGTGGCAGCAGTTATCAAACAGCCTTGCCTGCCCATCGCAACCGCCGGTTGAAAGAAGGGCAAGAAGGAGTAGTGTCTGCGTCGTGGAAACGTTCCCGCCGGCAGCAAGCAAAAGAATTAGTGCAATCAAAGTAACGTTGTTTGAAAGCATACTATACCTCCTTTTGACAAAAATTTGCCTAAGTTAATTATATTCGACAAAACAGGAAATATGATCGTATTGACATACAATCCTTCAATCCTGTAAAATAAAACTATCAACAAAAAAAGGAGATATTGAGTAATGGAAAACGCAATTTCTTTGGATCGGCGCACGCAGTCTATTATAGAAAACTGTATGCTGTCTGAAGATATTTTATCCGACCTAACCTGTTTTTTTACTATTTTCTCCGATAAAACCCGCCTTAAGATGCTTTCCGCACTTGCAATATCGCGCATGTGTGTAAGTGATCTTGCGGGGATACTGAACCTCAATCAAACTACGGTATCGCACCAGTTAAGGCTGCTTAAAAACCTTGGCGCGGTGGATTATGAGAGAAACGGAAAGATAATAACGTATTTTTTAAAGGACGAGCTGATCGGCGATATGCTTTTAAAGGGTATGGAATTTTTAGGGAACGGATAATTTGCTTTTTTTCTCTTGAAATTTTCGTGCAAATATGATACAATATACTGTACGATATACATTAAGGAGATCTCAGATGAGCGTTATAGAAGATAAGCTTAAGCTTCTCCCCGATAAGCCGGGCTGTTACATAATGCTTGATGATAAGGGCGACGTTATCTACGTCGGCAAAGCGAAGGTTTTAAAAAACAGGGTAAGGCAGTATTTTAACTCCACGCCCAAAAACGAAAAGACGATGAAGCTTGTGTCTAACATCGCCGATTTTTCGTATGTCATCACAAACACGGAGATTGACGCACTTTCGCTTGAAAACAACCTTATAAAGAAGTTTAAGCCAAAATACAATATTCTTCTTAAGGACGATAAGCAGTATCCCTATTTGCGCGTGGATTTGAAGGAGGATTATCCCACCTTCACAGTCGTTCGAAAAATAAGGAGGGACGGCGCAAAGTATTTCGGTCCCTTTATGGGTGGTGTTTCCATAACCGACGTTCTGGAGATCATCTACGCCTGCTATAACGTTCGCCGTTGCACGGCAAGGCTGGAGAGAGAAAAGGTTAAAAAGGAGTGCTTGAACTATCACATCAAGCGCTGTGTTGCGCCGTGTGCAGGTCTGTGCAGCTATGAGGATTACAGAGAGAGAGTATATCAGGCAATAGATTTTCTTAACGGCAACGATAACGCGGCGGAGAAGATACTTGGCAGAAAGATGATGGAGTACTCCGCAAAAGAGGAGTATGAGCTTGCCTTAAGCTGTAGAGATAAGCTCCGCATGCTCGCAAAGATAAAGCAAAAGCGAATCACCTCGCTCAATCGCTTTATCAATGCAGATGTCATCGCGATCACCGGCAACGGCATATATCAGGTAATAACCGTCCTCGTTACAAGAAGCGGAAGGATGCAGGGTGTTAAAAATTTCACCATTGAATCCGGTCTTGAAACGGATGAGGATGCGCTCATCGATTTTATCCTTCAGTATTACAGAGAGGAAACGGGCATGCCCGACGAGATCATTTTAAATATCGAGTGCAAGGATGCCGCTTATGCTGAGCAGATACTTCGTGCTCAGGCAGGCAAGCTGGTTAGCATAGCCACGCCCAAGCAGGGTGATAGGCGCGCCCTTGCCGAAATGGCTGAAAAAAATGCCGTTGAGTATCTTGAGAAATCGGTGGATAAAATCAAGCATAAGGACGATATGACCGTCGTCGCGTGCAGCAGGCTAAAGGATATCTTAAAGCTTAAATCCTATCCCCAAAGGATGGAGTGTTACGAT
This sequence comes from Clostridia bacterium, assembly GCA_017501205.1. Taxonomy (GTDB): domain Bacteria; phylum Bacillota; class Clostridia; order Christensenellales; family Borkfalkiaceae; genus RGIG3732. Next base: position 3,466 of record JAFVXM010000037.1, on the reverse strand, counting down.
ATTTCAAACATAAGCGGAACGGATAAGGTCGGTTCTATGGTAGTATTTATAGGCGGCGAATCCGATCGCAACAGCTACCGCAGGTTTAAGATAAAAACGGTTGAAGGCAGCAATGATTTTGCTTCACTTCAAGAGGTTTTGCGCCGTAGGCTGGCAAAGCTTGGCACGAGCGAGGAGGAGCATTTCCCCAAGCCGGATCTTATCATAATTGATGGTGGAAAAGGTCAATTATCTGCGATAAAGGCGGTTTTTGATGAAATGGGCTGCGATATTGATCTGATTTCGCTCGCAAAAAAGGAAGAGGAGATCTACACGCTTTACGACGAATACCCCGTGGTTTTGGATCACAAGGATTACGTTTTAAAGCTCTTGCAGGGAATACGCGACGAGGCGCATCGCTTCGCAATAACCTACCACCGCACTATAAGGACAAAGCGTATGCTTTCATCCGCGCTGGACAGCATTGACGGTATAGGAGAAAAGCGCAGAAAGCTTCTCATTAAAAGGTTCGGTACGGTTGAAGAGATAAAAAAGGCAACGGTTGAGGATCTCATGCAGGTTGAGAGCATAGGCCGAAAGCAGGCAGAAATGATAAAAGCATATTTTGAGGAAGAAAACTAATGAAATACAAGATGTTCGTAACTGATTACGACAATACGCTTCTTCGCACGGACCATACAATTCTTCCCGAAACGTGGGCAGCAATAAAGGAATATGAGCGCCGTGGCGGAAAGTTCGTTATTTGCACGGGCAGGATGCTCAGCACTATTTTGAAAACTGTGGAGCCGTACGGGCTAAAGGGCGAGATCATTGCCTTTCAGGGCGGAGTAACGGCGGATGTTAATACAGGTGAGGTGTTTGAAAAAAAGCACGTTAACCATAACGACGCTATCGAGCTTTTAACCGAGCTTGAGGCGGCAGGATACTATATTCAGGTTTACGATAACGGCGATTACTTTGTAAACAGATACACGAAAAGAACGGCACACTACGCAAAAATCAACGGCTTGGAGCCTATCGTTATAGGTGAGGACGTTGTTGGATACGTTTTGAAAAACGGCCTAAAACTCGATAAAATCGTGTTTGGCTTGGATGATGACGGGCTTATTCCCTGCTATGAGGAGATAGAGCCCACCATAACCGCGTTCAAGAAGAAATACGAGGGAAGGCTGCTTTTTAACTCCTCGAATACCCTTTTGATCGAGGCTATATCCGTTGGCTGCGGTAAGGGAGAGGCTGTTGCCGCCCTTGCCGAAAGGTACGGCATTAAGAGAGAAGAGGTCATCTGCATCGGCGATGCTTTGAACGACGCGTCTATGGTAGAGTGGGCAGGCAAGGGCTTTGCCGTTGCAAACGCCACCTTTGATCTGAAAGCGGTTGCAGATGAGATCACCGTTTCATGTGATGAGGACGCAGTTGGAACGGTTATACGCAAATATTGCTTGGAGGACTGATATGAAGCACTACAACACTGTTGAGGTACCCGTTGAGGAGTTTGCTTCAAACCTTAACCTTCAAATTGTTTACGGGGGCAGAGGAAAGGTCCCTGTAAATTCGCGTAACGTAACGCGCCCCGGGCTTCAGCTTTCCGGCTATTTTGAGCATTTCGACCATAACCGCATTCAGGTTATAGGTATGGCTGAGCACGAGTACTGTGCCACCATGAGCGATCAAAAAAAAGGCAAAATGTTCTATGAGCTGTTCAGCAGAAACGTGCCTTGCCTCATTGTCGCGCGAAGCCTTGAGATCACCCAAACGGTTATCAATGAGGCTAAAAAATTTGAGTGCCCTATATTTTTATCACCAAACGTAACAACGCACGTTGTAAACGATATTTATGCATACCTCACCCGCCTTCTTGCACCTGAAACGAGGCGCCACGGGGTTCTTATGGACGTATCCGGTGTTGGTGTTTTGATTGAAGGGCACGCCGGCATAGGAAAGAGCGAGCTCGCGCTTGAGCTTATAAATAGGGGGCACCGTTTGGTTGCGGACGATTGCGTTATTATCCGCCTCGTGAACGACGTGCTTGTCGGCACCTCGCCCGAGCGTATCCGAAATTATATGGAGATTAGAGGTCTTGGAATAATAAACGTTCAAACCATGTGGGGACCGGGCTCTGTCAGGCAGGAGAAGACGATTGATATCGTCGTTGAGCTTGAGAAATGGGATCAGGAAAAAAAATACGACCGCATCGGCGATGAGAGCCTCACGGAAAACATTTTAGGCGTAGATATGTTTAAGCTGTTGATTCCCGTATCTCCCGGCAGAAATATCCCCACCATTATTGAAACGGCGGCAAGAAAATACCGCTTGAAGCAAAACGGTTACGATGCTGCAACCGAGCTTTTAGAAAAGGTTATGAAGTAAAAAGTGCCCTGTTTCGCACATTATTAAGGTTTTTATTATGAAAATCACAAGAGAAGAGGAGTTTACGGCAGCGATTGCCGAGCAGATAGCAACTAATCCGCCCGTCGTGGAGTTTAGCAAAAACGGGGTAGATGAGGCATATCGCAGGCTTGGCAGAGATGGCGTTGCTTTCCTGAAAAGCAAGGGCTTTTTGGGTTATGATTTTGAAAAATATTACGTTATTGAAAGGTTTCTTAATAGTCTTGGAATAACGGAAAAGGCGGACGATAAATATCTGTCCGCTGTTTTTTCAAGCTCTGCAAAATTTTCAGCAAAGCAATTTAGGGGCGATCCGTACCTCAAAAAAATCAAGGTGCTTTCGGTGAGAGAGGGAGATTTTCTCCTCACCGAAAGCAGCTATGAAAGGGGCGAGATATTTCAGTACGATATGCCGGATTTGTCGTCAAGCTACATTGTTCCAAAACTTGGTTTTTTAACAGAAAGTGCCACATTTCCCACGATTTACGAGGGTAACGTGCCGTGGATGAGTGTTTGCCCGTCTGAAATTTACTCCATGAAGCCACACGTTTTGGCGGCTATGGGAAGGGTTTTAGTCCTGGGTTTAGGGCTTGGCTATTTTCCGTTTATGATATCGAGAAAGAGTGAGGTCAAAAGCATTGTGATAGTGGAGCTTAGGGAGGAGGTGATCAAGATTTTTAACGATCATATTTTACCTCAGTTTCCCTTTAAGGAGAAGATTGAAGTTGTCCGTGCCGACGCCTTAAAATATCTTGCAAGCACGGCGGACGGACAGTTTGATTACTGCTTTGCAGATATTTGGGAAAATCAATTTGACGGCGCCGTGTATTATAAGGAGATTAAGCCCTTTGAGGAAAAGCTCCCTTCAACCCGATTTTCTTACTGGATAGAAAAGGAAATACTCTTTGAGATTGAAAGGCAAAAAACCCTCTAAATCACACAAAAACTGCAAAAAACGAACCCGATGCGTTTGCATGGGTTCTTTTTTTTAAATGAGGATTATAAAATTGTTTTAATTTTTTCCGCGTAGTATTGCACAAGCTCGAATTTCGTTCCGGGCATAAGCCTGTGATCGGGG
>JAFVXM010000036.1 GCA_017501205.1 Clostridia bacterium | reverse complement strand
TATGGCGAGTGGCTCAACGCCGTTTGCGAAATGTGGGAAAAGCTTGCAAAGTTATTCCCTGAAATTACCAAGTGGGAGGTGGGCAACGAGTACAACTCCAACACCTTCTTCCATCCCAACGGCTATAGGTCTGTTGCGGGTAGCTTAAACGAGGGCTCCAACGGCTTTACTAACGAGGAAAAATACACGGTGGTGACCGACTATATGTACTATGCGAGTAAGGGTATTAAAAAAGGCAACCCCAACGCAAAGTGCGTGATGCCGGGCTTGGCACCGCTCAACGGCTCCTTCCTTGCGGTGCAGTTCTTCCTTGAGGATATTTACACCTACATCAAGTCAGGTAACGCTCCTTACGGTGAAAATAAGTCCACTAACCCCGATGATTATTTCGATTACATCGGCTGGCATCCGTATGGCGACGCCGACGAAAACTGGCTTGAGGCGAACAATAGGATATATCAGGTTGCCATTGATAACGGCGACGAGGGTAAGCCCGTTATCTTTACTGAGTTTGGATATACCGATGGCGGTAATTCCGATAAAGAGGACGTGCAGATAGAGTACATCAAGCAGGCGTTTAATTATATGAAAAACGATATGAAGTACATTGAAACCTGCTGTGAGTTCCGCCTTTACACATGCTCCTTTGCTGCAAACTGGGGCGGTGTTGGAGAGGTTTACTTTGGTTGCATTGCAGAGGCATCGGGAACAAAGGGCTTATCGCCGAGGAAAAAGGCTTATGCCATCCAAGAGCTTTTCGGCGGCACGGGTGATTTAACTAAATACGAATAACTCATTGACAATGCTTCCGATAATTCATAACTCGGAAGCATTAGGTCGTTAATTAAGGAGAAATAGATGAAAAAGCTGCTTTGTTTATTATTTGCACTGTTGTTGTGCTTTAGCTTGTGTGCGTGCGGCGGAGGCGGTAATTCTGCCATTTCAAGCAGTAGCAAGCAGGAGGAGGCCGTCAACCCCGGTTATCTAAAGGGCGTTGGCGAGCCATTTGCAACCTCAACGATAAAGGGCTTTAATTATAATGTAGCAAGTGAACTCCTCGGCGCGCTTGGCAGCAAAACGTTCAGGATGTGGCTTTCGGATAGCGTTCTTTATCCCGGATATAGCAACACCACCGTTTACTCTTATGAACAGCTGGCTCAAATATCCATGGCAGGCAAATTGCAAATAGGCCAGTATATAGATGCGCTCAAGGAAAACGGAATAGAGGAGATAGTTGGCCTTGGCTGCTTCCTTCCAAAGGTTGAGTCAACGGCAAAATTCAGCTATGCAAACAACTACGTTCCTGAAATAAGCACGGAGGAGGGCTCCGATTATCATAAGTTCCTCAATAAGGTTTACGTAATCTATAAGGCTGTTTCAGCGGCATTTCCGCAAATCACCGTTTGGGAAATGGGCAACGAAACAAATCAAAACGCTTTTATGGGTACGCCTAATAAGGAATTGACGCAGGAAGAGTTGGCATATATCAACGTTGATTATATGTACTATGCAACCAAGGGCGTTAAGGAGGGCAATCCAAACGCAATAACAATTCCCGCAGGCTTTGCTCCCATTGAGGAGGGCATGCCCTCTATCGCGAGATTTTACGAGAAGATCTACGCAAATATCAAGGGCGGAAATTTCCCTTCCTTTGCCGAAAAAACCACCGCTACAAGCGATTATTTTCAGGGGCTTTGTTGGCACGCTTACGATATTAAAAACGGGCTGGTAACGAACAGCTCGATAGAAAACAAGGATCTTGACGAGTGGAAGGCTCAAAACGATATGATCTACAACGTTGCCGTTAAAAACGGTGACGCTCACCTAAAGGCGTGGATAACGGAGTTTGGCTTCACCCTGTCGCAAAATCAATTAAGGGTAACCACCGCCGAGGATACGTCCGTAACCAGGTACAAGCTTTCGGATACCTATTACGATCTTGTTGACGTTTTTGAGCAGTATCAGGCAGATTACACAAAGGCTTATTTTAAAAAGCTTGAGGAAATGGATTACGTCAATTCCGTTCATTTCTTCAGATTGTTCTGCAGCGAGCAGGGTATGCACTGGAACGGCTTTGGCGAGGTTTACTTTGGGCTGTTTTTAGAGCCTGATGAAACGGTTGGCAGGGGCTTTTACCCAAGAAAAAAGGCTTATGCCGTGCAAGAGGTTTTTGGGGGAACAGGCGATATAACAAAATACGCCGCAATGTAATGGGTTTATTTCTCGTATACGAACAGATTATAAATTATTACAAGGAAAAGATATCAAACGGAGAACTCGTTGCAGGTGACGAGCTTGAGGCGGAAAACGTTATTGCGGAGCTTTTTGAGGTTTCAAGAGGGACCGTCAGAAAGGCGTTAAGATACTTAAAGGAAAATGGGATAATTTCTACCGAACGCGGCAAAAAATCACGCGTTACCGAAAACGCGAGGGAGCTTTTGACGGGCTTGGATATATCCTTAACGCATAAAAGAATTTGCCTGATGTTTATAAACGATGGCAGTTACTTAAAGCCCATAATAGACGTTTTAAAGGAGAGAATCCACCTTATGGGCTGGAGCTGCGACGTAATGTTTAATACTGATGCTCCAACCGAGAAAAAGTGTATCGATGCGATAATAGAGCACCGTTACGATGGCGTTATCTGCACTCCGTTCAGAGAAATGGGGAATTTTGAAGCGCGCAATTACTTTAGGCTTCAAAAGGAAAACATCCCCTTTGTCTTTATAGGTAAGTCAAACGAAAAGCTGTTTTGCGATGCGGTTTTTAACGACGATTATATGGGCTCGTACCGCATTACCGAGGAGCTTATAAAATTCAAGTGTGCAAGCATTATCCACGTGACCGATAAGAAGATGGATAAAATGGTTGCGCTCGATAGAAAAAACGGCTATCTCGATGCAACCCTCTTTTTCAAAAAAGAGCAAACTGTTCTCGATTGCAACGAGGGAAGATTTAACTCGCAGCTTGCTGATATACTTTTGAAGAACAAGTCTGTTAAGCTGGGATTTAACGTATATTCGGATATTCAAGCAAAAAGGCTGATCTCTGTTTTAGAGGAGCATGAACTAAAGGTAAACGCAGATTTTAAGATAATCTGCTTCAGAGAGCTTTATAACGAAAAGGTCGATCCCCGTTTTACAACGGTTGCCGTTTCCAGAAATGAGATAGGTTATAGCGCTCTCAAAATAATTAAGGATAGGTTTGAAGGGGAGGGCAACAGCTCTGCCGTAACACACGTTCTTTTTAACGTAAAAGTTAGGGAAGAAAAATGAGTAAATTTTTAAAAATCATACAAGAAAACAAGAGCAGAAACCGCCCTGTGTGTTTTTATACTTTGAACGATACTTTAACCAGGGATGAAATTTTCAGGCAGGTAAAAATGCTTTACGAGGGCGGATTTGGCGGCGCGTATATTCATTGCAGAAGCGGCTATACGGGCGAGTACTTAACAGAGCAGTGGTTTAGCCGTTGCGATGATCTTATCGACGCAATGGAACAGTATGGGCTTGAGCCTTGGATATACGATGAGTTTGGCTGGCCAAGCGGCATTGCGGGCGGCTATGTTATAAAAAAGGATAAAAGCTACTGCCAGCACTGGTTGGTAAAGAACACGGAGCCGAAAAATCCAAAGGGAGAGGTCGTTGGGTATTACAGCGAGAAAGGTGAGGTTGTCGATAAAGAAGTGGCCTTTTTCTCACTTGAATCAGTGCTAAACAGCAGTTATGTAGACGTTTTGAATAAAACGGCAACAGAGCTTTTTATAGAAGAAACACACGAGAAATACCGCCAGCGCTACGGAAACAGGATAAAGGGTTTCTTTACCGATGAGCCGCAGTACGGCTTGGATCACGCCCCGTGGAGCGCGGATATTATTAAATGTTTAAAAGAAAAATATGGCGATTATATCTCCTTGCTTCCCCTTTTATACACCGAGGATGGTGGCGATGAGTTCAGATTGTTCTTTAACAAGGTTTCTGCACAAGCGTTCAGGGAAAACTATATTTCGCCCATTAGTAAATGGTGTGATAAATTCGGCTATTTATTGACCGGCCATATTCTTGAGGAAAAGGAGCTTTGGCTTCAGATACCCTCTGCCGGTGACGTGATGGGAATTTATAAGGAGATGCAGACACCTGCGATAGACTGGCTTGGCTCCGATATCGGCGATATGAAAACGCCCAAGCAGCTTTCGTCCGTTTGCCAAAGGTATGAAAAACAAAGGTGTGTCAGCGAAAGCTTTGCGCTTATCGGCTACGGTGCATCCTTTGATATAATGAAAAACGTTTCCGACTGGCAGATTGCAGGCGGAGTGAGCAATATCTGCAACGTTATGGCGTACAGTCTGCGAGGCAGAAGAAAGAGGGATTATCCTGCAGGGCTCGCATTTTGTCAGCCATATTACAAAAAGGCCAAGGCGTATAACGAGCACGTAGCAAAGCTGTGCACTATTCCCGCCACGATGCGTGAGGTCGCTGATGTGCTTCTCGTTGAACCCTTGTACGAGGGTATGAGCCACTACGTTTACGGTAGAAGATTTAACGTAACAGAGGGTTGCAAAAGGGCAAGCGAGGTGTATAATGACGCCATCGGGTATTTAACCGAAAACAACGTGCTTTTCCACGTTGCGTCACCGTCGGAGCTTCGTGATGCCAAGGCTGTGGATGGCGGATTGCAGCTTGGCAGCTTTGTTTACAAAACGGTGATTTCGCTCGATGATTTTACCGATGGGCTGCTTGCCGATCTTGGAGTAGAATTTGTAAAAACCCCCAAAAACGCACAAAAACGCCTGTTTTTGCATGGCGCAGGGCATGGAATTTACGCATCCGTTTACTCTTACGGCGATGGCTTTGCGATCATTTTAAAGAATTTGACGGACGAAGACGTTTGCGTTGACGATGTAACCTTTGACGGCAAGGCGTATAGCGCGGAGGTCGATCTTGATCAAATGCGTCTAACAAAGCCCTCAAAGATATTTATTCCCGCAAAGGGGCTTAAGGTGTTGCTTACCGATGAGGTCGGTGAGGGCGGTCACTCTCAAACGGAGTACCAAACGCTCGAAATATCCAACGATGGATTCGAGTATAAGCCGCTTGATAAAAACCTTCTCGTGCTGGATTTCTGCTCCTTTGAAACGGAAGAGGAGAAGGGCCGTTCATCCGTTATGAGATTGTTTGAAAAGCTCGTTTCAGGCGCTTATTCAGGCAAGCTAAAAATGGAGTTTATGTTTGAAAACAGGGGTATTTCCGATTCTGAAGCCGATCTTTTGGTCGAAACGCCCGAGATGTTCAGCGTGAGCTTTAACGGTGAAAAAGCAATTTTTAATGGCAATGCCGCGCGCATAAAAATAAAGGAAGGAATCAACACTGTAACGCTCGTTGCGGATTACTCGCAGGACGAAAAATCGAGAAGGATCTTAAACGGCGAAGCGGGCGCAGAGGTGGATTTCAATATGCTTGGCAAGCTGTTTGAGCTTGAAAACATTTACATCCGCGGCAACTTCGGTGTGTTTGCGGATGATGCCAAAATTTGCGGCAGCATGCTTGAAGCAACGCAGTTTTATCTTGCCGATGCAAACAACGCGGGCAGCTGCAACAATGCCGCTAAAAACGGATATCCTTACTATGCAGGAGCTATGCAATATGAAAAGCAGATACAGGTGCAGGGCGGTGACGCATTTATCAAAATGCACAATATCTGCGGCGTGGCAGACGTGTATTTGGATGGCATCCTGCTAAAAACGGTTTTGTGGAACGAGGGCAAGATACCCGTTTTCGGATTGAAGGACGGCGAGCATACCTTGAGGATAGTGCATTATAATACCGTTAGAAACGCAATCGGACCAAACCACAATATTTACGATGAAGGCATTATGGTCGGCTACACAACCTTTTCCGATCAACCCGGCTGGTGTGATAGGCAAGGCAAAGGCATGTGGACGGATACGTACAGACTTGCTCTTTATGGTGTTGATTTTGAAAAATAGCATCAAAAAAAGAGCTTCAGAGAGCAAACCTTTTTTTGCAAGAATCTTGTCTGAAGTATTTGTTTGCGCGTGCGTATACGACATAATTATTAAAAAAAAGAAGGGGGTAAGGTGCAATGGTTTAAACCAAGAACGGAGGCTTTTCTTTTTCTGAAATTTAGTTAAAGCAGAAACTTGCTACCCAAGAAAAGATACACAAGAAAAAATTACACCCAAAAAAATAAAATTATACCAAAAAAAAGAATAATCAAATAAAAAAAATAATATTGACAGAATTAGAATATCGTGTTATTCTATTATTGTAATCAAGAAAATCTTGAAATTTTTATTGGAGGAAAATTATGAAAAAACAACTTACCATTGCAAGTTTATTGCTTGCTTTAACGCTTTCATTAGTTGCGTTTTACGGCTTTGCGGTTGAAGCAAAGGCTGAAGCACTCAACGTTGTTACCGCTTCGGATATGATTAGCGATAAAGACAATCTTCGCCCCGCTTTCAATCACCCGGGCGCTGAAAGGCTCACCGTTACCGGCGATACCATTTCACCGTGGTCTAACGGCTTCTTCTACTACACTGCAGAGGTAGATGGCGCAGAATTCAGCATCAAATTCACGTCCGGCACCGATATCGCGTTCTGTTTAAGAGCAACCGGTGAGGGCTGCATGTGGGGTACCGGCGTAGGTTATTTCCTTTACGTAAGCGGCAATAACATCGAGCTTTACGAGGTTACCGATACCTCAAACTGGAACAACAAAAAGATAGCAGGCACCGCGATCGATGCTAACATCTTCGACGGTAACGCTCATAACATTAAATACGTTATCGATGAAGCTAACGATAAATTCGTTGTAGCAATTGACAAGCAGAGCTTTGACGTTCCCTATCCCGATGAGTTCCTTGCTAAAACCGGAACTAACTTCAAGATCGTAAGAGTAAACTCTGCGGCTAACTACACCGTATCCGATCCTGTTACAGAAGCTCCTGTTGAACCCGATCCCACTCCCGATCCCACTCCCGATACCACCGCTGGTATAGCTATCACCGCGGAAACCATGTTAGCTAACCCCGATAAGCTTCTCCCTGTATTCAACTGGGGCGGCGTTGAAAGGCTTAACATAACCAACGGTCAGATCTCTGCTTGGGCAGACGGCAACTTCTTCTATAAAGATCTTGTTGATAGCGTATCCTTCCCCTTCTCGGTAGCAAAGGGTAGCACCCAAACTATGCTCTTTATCGCATTGCACGCTGCAGGCCCCGGTAACGTTCCGTGGAATTGCACCGGCTACTATGCTTTCGTTCAGGGCAACGTTGCAAGCTTGTACAGAATTGATTCCACTTTGACAAATGATACCTGGCAATCCGGAAAGGTTGGCGAATCGGTTACCTTAAAGAGCAACATCTTCGATGGCGGTTTACATAACCTCGCGTTTGCTGTAAACGGCAAGACTCTTACCTTCACCGTAGGAGAGGAAACCGTTACCGGCACCTTCACGGCAGATGCTTTGCCCGTTGAAAATACTGAGGTTGCTATGTCCTCTAACAGCGGCGGCGTATACTACGTTGGTGAGCCCCTCGTTGTAGAACAGGCTTATACCGGCAAATACACCAACGTTGAAGATCTTCTTAAGACCGGCGCGATCAGACCTGACTATAACTACGATAGCGTTGCTAACAAATTTTTCTGTGAGGTTAAGGACGGTTTCGTTCTCTCTAACAAATCCATGATGAGCTTTAACGCAGAGCTTACCGCTGTTGATTTTGATATCGTTGTAACTTCCGGCAGCTCCATGTTCTTTGCAATCAGAGCTTTAAATTTCGGTAACATCTGGGATATGACAGGCGGTTATATCGCATGGGTTAACGGCACCTCCCTCAGATTCTACGATGCAAGCCAGCATTGGGAAGATAGCCCCGTTGTAATCAAAAATGTTGCTAACATTTACGACGGAAAGCAGCACAACATTAAGATGTACGCATTTGACGATAGCAAGGGCAACGTTCAGGTTGGCTTCGCAATCGATAACGGCGAATTCACCACTTTAATTGATACCACCAGCCCCACCACGTTTGACAAACACACCGAGTTCTATATGCACGACGTTAACCAGCCGACCGTAACCTATAAGGTTACCGCACCCGAGGGAACTGTTCATGCATACGGCGATCCCGTTGTTGTTGCTCCTACCTGTACCGAGGCTGGCTACACCGCAACTATTTGTGCAGACTGCAAAAAGAAAGTTGTTTCTGATGAAACCGCAGCAACCGGCCACAGCTACAATGCAGAAGTTACCGCTCCTACTTGTTTGGATAAGGGCTACACCACCTACACCTGTGCTTGTGGTGACAGCTACGTTGCAGACGAAGTTGCGGCAACCGGTCACAGCTATACTGAAACCGTTACTGCTCCTACCTGTGAAGATAAGGGCTACACCACTCACACCTGTGCTTGTGGCGACAGCTACGAGGATACTTACGTTCCCGCAACCGGTCACAGCTTTGAGGCTGGCGAGGTAGTTGCTCCTACCTGTACCGAAGCAGGCTACACCGTTTACGAGTGTGCAAACTGTGATGCAACCGAACACCGCGATGAGGTTGAGGCTACCGGTCACTCCTTCGTTGAAAGCTCCAGAACTGAAGCTGCTCCCGGCGTTGAGGGTGAGATCGTTTACGACTGTGAGAACTGTGATGAAACTCAGACCGAGGTTATACCCGCATTCCCCGCAAACGCTGTTTGCTACGGATCAATCGGTATCGATTTAGGTTTAATCTCCGTTGCTTTGGGTTCTGTTGCAATGCTTTTTGTAAAAAGGAATAAAAAGGACTAATAAATAATACTTAGAGGGCCTTTACTAAATTGAATTTTGTTTTAGTAAAGGCCTTTTATTTTAAGGAGAAAGGATGAAAAAGTTTATTTGTTTACTGATGGCAGTTTTAATGTCTTTTGCTCTTGTCGGTTGTGGAAACAAAGGCAATAATGACAACAGCGGCACCTCCGATAGCGGAAGCACGCCGACTCCGCCCCCTGCACAGACGGGCGGGGAAATAACTGTTCCAACTGCTGAAAATTTCGATTTTAGCGATGCCTTTGCAAACACTGAGGGTTGGCTTGGCTTGCAAAAGAAAAACCCCGTTTTTGATACGGAAAACAAGTTTATCACCTTCCGCGAGAAATCAAACAACGTTATCACCTATAAAACGCTTGGCATGAGCAAGGGTGATATTGAGCTGCAGCTTAAGGTTCAGATAAACAAGGATACCACCGCGTACGTTGGCTTTAACAATCAGTCCAAGAATTTGTCGGAATTCTGTTACTACGAGGGTAGCTATATGTATACCTTGGAATTCTCCAGCGACAGCAAGATGTACGTTAAAAAGTGGACGAACGGTGCAGAATCCGTTCTCAGCGGATCAAAATCCTCTGCGTCGGTACCTCTGGCACTTGCATCAAAGCTTACTGCAGTTAAAATTAGCGTAAGCGAAAACAACAATGCCGTAGCAATCGTGGTTTACGTTAACGGAAAGGAAACCTTAAACGTTACCGATAGCGATAAGGCATATCTTGGCGGCGGCGCTATCACCCTTTCTTATACGGGTGCAGGCGGAATGGTAGTTGGCGCAAAGAACAGCAAGGAAGCAGACTATGTTGCTCCCGAGGCACTTGGTCTTTCCATATACGAAAGCCCCAACGTGGAAAAATTCACCACCGGCACTCTCAATCTTTTAGAGAACTTTGAAGCCAACTGGACGGGCAGAGAGCGTATCTTTAACTATAAGAAGGACGCTACCGGTTACGTTTTTGAATCCAAGGATAACCCCGAGGAGCCTCAGGCAGGTATTACCGAGTATCAGGCTGTTTACGCTAACAAGATCTTCGGTAACGTTCAGATGGAATATACCTACAATCAGATTTCCAACGGCGAGTGGACTATGTTCTGGCTGCGTTGCGTGCCCGAGAACTCTACCGACGTTTCAATCTGGGGTAACAAGATGACCGGTCAGAATACCAACGGCTACTCCATGCTTATAACCTTTGACGGCTACGTTCAAATCCATAAGTGGAACGATGGATCTCAGATCTGGCTTAACGGTCAGGGAACCAAGCTTTCCGGCCCCATTGTGGCAATGCTCAACGATCCTAACGCAGAGATCAACGTTAAGATGAGTATAGAAGAGGTTGAGATAGGTGGCAAGCCCACTATCGAATTCCGTATCTGCGTAAACGATGCAACTACCGTAGTAGTTCAGGATTCTGATACTCCTTATCTCAATGCCGGTTATATCGGTATGCAGGGCTTTGCAACCAACAATAAGGTAGATAGCATCAGGCTTCTTACCGCAACTGTAACAGACACTATAACACTCTAAAACAAAATAAAATAACCGTTAAACGGCACATTTGCCGTTTAACGGTTGATTTGAGAAAAGGAGAGCAATGATGAAAAAGAGATTTTTGTGGATTATTTCCCTGTTTTGCATCTTTACTTTAGCAGTAAGCGTTGGTGTAACGGCGCTTGCATCGTCTGAGCCCGTTGTTTATAACAGCGATCAGCTGATTGCAGCAGGGCTTTATAACACGCTTGATGCATCCAAAGGGATGAGTAAGCTGCAAAATATAAACGGCGTAGTAACCTCTAGTGGCGACGGCCACATGCTTTGCGATGAGGAGCTTGATGGTGTTGATATGACCATCCGCTTTACGTCCGGTTCCAGCGCGTTTATCGTGCTTAGAGCTACGCAGGAGTATGCCATCTGGGACGGTGGACTTGGCTACTTTTTGATGCTCGATAAAGCAGCAACCGGCACACAGGTTCGTATAATAAAAGGTGTTTCAGAGCAAGCAAATGGCGATTTCGTCACTTTGGCTAACGCTACTATAGAAACCAACGTTTACGACGGAGAGAAGCACACCTTCCGCTACGTCGCTTTAGACGTTGATAATAAGGTTGAGCTCAGCGCTTCTATTGACGGAGCAGAGGTTATTACCGCAACCGATAGCGAGAATATTTGCACTAAGGCAAACACGCATTTCGTAATGCTTTCCGCTGCAAATCAGGTAATGTATAAGCTGTATTCATCAACGGGTGAAGACATTGAAACCTCAAACGCAGAGTATACCACAATCACTAGCAAAACTATGCTTTCCAAGGCAAGCAACTGGCTTGTTGACGGCGCAGTTCTCAGCGAGGGCACGGTTATAGGCAATAGGGATCAGTCCAAGGTGTTGTTTAACCGCGAGCTTAAAGGCGTAGTTTACGATTTTGATATTCTTATGGATATTCAGCCCAACAGTTGGCTTGCAATATATCTTAACGCAAATAAGGCAGACGTTCCCTGGAACGATGGCTTCCGCTCCGTTATGGTTCGTTTTGAGCTTGGAGCTATTCACATTGAGTACTGGAATCCCCAGCAGTCCGTTGCCGTAATAGACGTTAAAAGCACTAACGTTAAATATGGCGAAAGGATGAACGTTAAGGCTGGCTTGTATCAGGTTCCCCTCAAGAGCGGCAACGTAACCTTCGTTATGCTCAACGTAAACGGAGAGGAAATTTACAACGCGCCCTTAGGCCTTGGTAGCTCGGCAGAGAGCGCAGGCTACTTTGGCCTTGTAAACTATGGCCTTGCAACTTACACCCTTTATCCCACCGAGAAAGAGGTAGATGAGATACCCTCCGCAACCGACGGAATAAGGATTGAAAGAGAGGAAGAAGCCGGCATCACTAATAGTATTTCAGTTGAGGATTTTGCTATTATAGCAAACAGCTTCGATCCCTACTATTCCTATGAGGACGACGTTATGACCGTTGCTAATAACGGTTATAACACCTATAAAAACAGCATCAACTTCAGCAAGATAACCTTAAAGCTCAGGTTTGAGGATGCTAATAAGCCCGGTCAGATGGCTGAATTTGCCTTTGGTAAGAAGAGGCAGAACTCCATTGTAGGCGCAAAGCTTGCTGACGACTACACCAACTACGGATATATGATCCGCGTAGCTCCCTCCGGCAACGTAATGCTCGTAAAAACCGATAACGGCGCAAACATGAAAACGCTCATGAATTATGACTGTGCAAGTGACTTCGGCATCACGTTTGAGGATCTTAATTGGCACACCTTTACGCTGTACCGCTCTGTTACCGACGAGGGCATGAAGATAAGCTTGTTCGTGGACGATAACGCATACGGCTACTATGCTGTAGATACCGATTACTATGCTCCCAACTATCCCATGGAATCCTTCATAGGCTTTGGTAACACCGCACAAAACAGCAAGTATTTTGTAAAGGATATTAAATTTGAAGGTACCGAAACCGACGTTGCATCCAAGCTTCCTGCGGATGCAGTAAACTTCGTTTCTTACTTTGAAAAGGATGGCGAGGAATTCGTTTACTTCTGCTTCGACAGCGCTTCCTACACCGCAAAGTGGGTGGAAATCTACGCGTCTGACGCGAGTGGGGCAGAGGGTGAGCTTCTCGGCAGAGTATTCCCCAAAAACACCACCTTTAACGTAACCGAGTACGACTGTGAATACGTTATCGTAAAAACCGTTGGCTTTACCGATGAAAACAGCAAGACCGAGCTTTTGAAGCTTGAAGAGCAGAAGCCTTTGTTTGAGGATACCTCAAAGGTTAAGAGAATAGCTATTAAGAGCAGTGAAAACGGCGCTTACTTCGTATATGAAGGAACCAACGAGGAATATCGCCCCGTTGGCGGTAACTATATGGGCTTGAGGGGCGGCGATCACTCCACCTTCGATGCAGCAACCTCGTTTACCGAGGCTGATTACGATCCCAACAAGGCAGAGTCTATGATGAAGAACTTCTCTAAAAACGGCGGTAACGTTTTGAGAGTATTCCTTATCGGCAGAACCTCCACTAACCCCGGTATAAGCGGCGATCCTTCCTACGATATTAACGATACTAAATATTTCTATGAGGGACTTTATAAGCCCTATATGGAAAACGTAGTTCACTTCTTGAGAACTGCACAGAAATACGGTGTTTACGTAATGCTCACCTTGGGCGATGCAGACGTTCCTTCCAACAAGTATTATATGGATCTTCAGGGCGGTGTTTCGCTTGCAAGAAACTATATGTACTTTGATGCAAAGGGCGTAAACGCGCGCAAGACCTACGCTAAAAACGTAATGTCCTATTTCGCAACGCAGGCACCCGATTGTGTAAGCGGTATCTTCTCAATCGAGTTGCAGAATGAATTTGCCGTTTACGGCGATCAGTGGCCGTTCAACCTCACTAGTGGAAAGGTTACTATTGCAAACGGCAAGGAATACGATATGGGCGACGTTGACTCCCGTGAGCTTTGCTTCAGAGAGGGTGTAACGTACTATATAAACCAGGTTTATAGCGGCATTAAATCAGTTGATAAAAACGTTCTCGTTAACGAGGGCTCGTTTACGCGCAACATCGTAGGCAACAACCACGTTTACGGTATGACGGGTATCAACTCCGGCGATATTCGTCTTCCCGCAACGTTTGATATTTATCTCAAAACGAATATTGACTTCCTTGACGTTCACATCTATTATGCAAACACCAGGGATAACACCGTTTTGAATTCGTTTGCAGACGATTTGCAGTATATGAATTTCTGGACTGACGAGGTTCAGAATCTCCTCAAGGAAAAGCCCTTGTTTATGGGTGAGTTCGGGCCTAATGCCAGAATATTCAAGGATCCTAAAGCTGCTGAAGACGTTTGGACTGAAACCGTTCGTCTTGCAACGGAAAGCGGATTTAAGGGATTTTCTGTATGGACGCTTGAATCTCACAACCAAACGGAATGCTGGAACATCCTCGCTGACGACGGCAAGTTTGATCTCTTCCGCGAGCTCGTTCGCATCCACATGGGCGTTGAAAATACCGATGGTATCACCGCTGAAAGCCTTACCGTAAATGTAGGTGAAGCGTGGACTCCTGCTGTAAGCAACACGCTCGACGGCGACAAGATAACCTATTTTGTAAATGGCGTTGAGGAAACTGAATTCGTATTTAACGAGGCAGGAGAATATACCGTAAGCTACACCGTTGAGAGAAAGTTTGCAGAAACCTTCAACGGAACGTTTAAGGTAACCGTAATGAAAGATGATATCGAGGGTGGCAAGCCCGCTAAATCCTGTGGCGGTAGCTTGGGCGCAGAGAGCGCTATGATCATTGTAGCAATCGCTGCGTGTGCTGTAGCTATCGTTTCTGTAAAGCGTAAATATTCCTTATAAGAAGGTAAATGATGTTTAATAAAATAAAAAACTACGTGGCTGCTCTGCTCATCGTCACTTGCTTTGTATCAATGATAGTAAAGGCGGTGGGCGGCGGCAACACCAAACAAATAGTGCTTTCGTTCTGGGGCACCAATTTACCGTACCAGTTTGCGCTTGAGGGTGTTGCAGAGCAATATAATCAAATGCAAGATGAGTACGAGGTCGTTATAGATAAGCAGGATGCCGGCAATTACCGTATCTGGATGGGCGGAAGGCTTGCGGGTGGAAACGCATCCGATTTGCTTGCAACCACCAACGTCTACGCTAATACCGATGCCTCTAACGGATACCTGTACGACCTTTCCGAGGCACTTTCTCAACCTAACCCGTATAGCGATTCCGGTCTTGCCTGGAAGGACGATTTCAGCGGAACGTATTTGACGCAGGTAGCGTACGCAAACGATACTTCAAAATTCTTCTGCGTGCCCACCAGCACGGTTTCCGTGCGTATTATGATCAACACGGATATCCTGCAGAAGTACAACATTGAGATACCCGATGAAAGCTGGACCTTCTCTGATTACCGCAAAATTTGCGAAAAGCTTGAAAACGAAGGCTACACGGCGATGGAGATAGCAAACGCTAAATTCATAAATTACACCGTTAGCTGGGCTATTGATATTATGATGGCTCAACTCAAGTACGATGAGGTTATCGGATACGATAAAAATCAAAACGGTCAGGTTGAAACGGAAGAGATAGTTCGCGCCTTTTTGGATGGAGACGACGTTCTCAATATGTCTAAGGATCAGGACTTTAAGGAAGTAATGCAGTTTTTAAAGCTTTGGTCTAAATATTGGGGAGAGGGGTTTAATTCAAGGGACGATACGTCTGAAAACTTCCTTCGTCAAAGTGTGCCCATGATGTTCGGCGGCTCCTGGAGTGTTTCGGGCATCGAGCTTACGCTGAATAACGAAAACCCTGAAGCCGATAAAACAAATCCCTATAAAATGTTCAATTATATTTCCTTGCCTTTCCCGAGGCTGGAAAAGAACGTTTATATCGATAAGGACACGACGTTCACCTTCACTAACCTTAAGGACGGGCTTCCCCTGCAGGAGCTTGGTGAGCCTTCGGGATGCTTCTGCATACCCAAGTCTACCGTAGATGCAGGAAAGCTTGAGGGAACGCTTGACTTTTTAAGGTTCTTCACCTCACCGCAGTCAGCTGCATATATGGCAAACGCCGCGTATGAGATTCCCGTAACGAAGAACGTAGAAGTTAACGAAAAGATGTACGACTTCCTGGCCCCTGAAAACAGTGAATCTATAAGGATGAGATTCAATCTCTTAAACCTTTCAGACGGCGTTGCCGAAGAATATCACTTTAAGCAGGTGCAAATGTATTTGATGACGGGCTCATCATCCATTTCCCTCAGCACGCTGTGCAAGAACGTTCAGGCGAAGTATTTGGAAGTCACCGAGCTTATTAGAGATGATAATGACTGGGAGTGGTGATATGAGTAAGGAAAAGAAATTTTTTAAGAAAATAAATTTTGCCCCATATATCATGATACTGCCTATCATGGTTCTTCTTGCGATCTTCGCGTTTTATCCTATCGTGCTGTCGATCGTAAAGTCCATGTTCCGTTGGTCGGGTACGTTTGGCGGTGATGGCATCAACACCTTTGTTGGCTTCAATAACTTTATTGATCTGTTTAAGGACGAGATATTCTTGCAAAGCTGGGGCAACACCCTGTTCTTTGTTGTAACGGGCGCCGTAATCAATTTGATTTTCCCGTTTTTGTGTGCACTTCTTATATTTTCAATCGGAAACGAGAAGATCTCTTACCGTTGGAGAGTTGCTTTCGTTGCTCCCATGGTCGTTCCGTCAATGGTAATATTTTTGCTCTGGCAATTTATTTACGACGTGGATATGGGCGTAGTCAATAACGTCCTTGCCCTTTTCGGTGCAAAAAAGGTTGATCTGCTCGGCAATCCCGATTCTGTTAAGTGGGCAATACGCTTTATGGGCTTCCCTTGGGTGGGCGGCACGTATCTGCTCATCTACATAGCAGGTCTTTCGGGTATTGATAATTCTTTAAGAGAAGCCGCAAGAATAGACGGCGCAAGCCCCTTAAGGCGCATCTTTGCAATAGATATTCCCCTTTCAAAGCCGCAGTTTAAAATGATACTAACCCTATCGATAATCGGCGAAATACAGGACTTTGTAAAGATTCAAACCATCACAGAGGGCGGCCCGGGCTACAGCTCGTACCTGCCGGGGCTCTATATGTACAAGGTCGCATTTGACGCAAACGAGTACGGCAAGGCTTGCGCTATAGGCGTAACCATGCTTGTTGTAATGCTGTTCGCATCCTTCCTTATGAACGTGATTTTCAAAAAGGAGGATATTGACTGATGACGGCTAAAAGTGTAAAGAAAATAAAGCTTGTTATTCTCAACACCGTTCTTGCGATATTCCTTTTGTTTACCCTCGTTCCCGTTTACGTAATGGTGGTAAACTCATTTAAAACGCAAAATCAGTTGCTTGATAACGTTTTGTATTTCAGCTTCCCGCTGTATTTCAAAAACTATGCCGATGCGTTTAACAGGATTTTCCCGTATATATGGAATTCCATAACGGTAGCCGTTGTTTCAACGGTTGGCATAACGTTTATAGCAGCTCTAACGGGTTATGCGTTCGGTCATTTCGAGTTTAGGGGTAAAAGGATTTTATTCACCCTTATTATCGTAAATATGATGATCCCGAGCATACTTACCCTGGTCCCGAGTTATCTGGTGGTTGTAAGGCTTAAGCTGTATAACACGCAGTTTGCGTTGCTTTTGCCCTATCTTGCAACGGGCTCCGTAATGGGTATTTACCTTGTAAGGGGCTTTGTTGAGCAAATACCCAAAACGATATTTGAGGCGGCTAAAATCGACGGTATCAACGAGTTCCAAAGCTTTGTATATATCGGCGTGCCGCTGGTTAAAACCATACTTACAACCGTTTCAATACTCGCTCTTTTAAACGTTTGGAACGATATAGTATGGCCCATGCTCGTTTTGGATAGCGATGCAATTAAAACGATCCCCTTGGGCTTGCTTGAATTCAATCAACAGCAGGGCGCAAACAAGGGTGCTTTGTTTGCAGGTTATATTCTTTCATCCATACCGCTGCTCATTTACTTCATTTTGAATTTGCGTAGCTTTATGGACAGCTTAGTAGAAGGAGCTATAAAATGACCGATAAATTTATTCCCTTCGGTTTTCAGTATTACCGTGCGCCCACGCCCGAAAGATCGGAGTGGGCTAAGGATTTAAGCAATATTGCGTCTTACGGCTACAACACCGTAAAGTACTGGATTCAGTGGCGCTGGAACGAGCCTAAAAAGGGCGAATATGATTTCTCCGATATTGATGAACTCATGGACCTCGCCTATAAAAGTGGCCTAAAAGTCGTATTAAACACCATTTTAGAGGTTACGCCCGTTTGGCTTGATAAGGAATATCCCGATAGTGCGATGATATCAGCAAGAGGGGAAAGGGTTGCAGGCTTTGCTTCCGAATACCGTCAGATAGGCGGTATGCCCGGCCCGTGTTATCATCATGATATCGCAAATGAGTATAAGCACAGGTTTTTGGCCGAATGCGCTAAAAGGTATGCAAACCATCCTGCCCTTTTGATTTGGGACGTGTGGAATGAGCCCGAGCTTACCGAGGGTATTTATCGCGAGCCGAAGGTTGAAACCTTGCTGTGCTATTGCCCTAATTGCTTAAGGGAATTTTCCGCTTGGCTTCAAAATAAGTATGGCAATATAGAAAAACTTAATTCCGTATGGGGCAGAAGATATAATTGCTTTGAGGACGTAGAGCCGCCCCGTCGCTTCGGAACAAACCCCGATATGATCGACTGGCGTCTGTTCTTCTGTGATACTATTACGAACGAGTTTAAGAAGAGAGTTGAAACGGTGAAGCGTTACGATCTCACTCATCCCGTAATGTGTCACACCGTACCGATTCCGCTGTTTAACAGCATTACCTGTTGTAGCGACGATTTCAGTATCGCTAAATATGGCGATATAATCGGCAACAGCGTAGGCTCTAACCCCATGGCGGCAGATCTGTTAAAGAGCACCGCAGAGGGTAAGGATATTATCAATGCAGAGATACACTCCTGCTATGGAAACGCGCTCAACGGCTTTAGAATTCCCGATGTAAACGATATGCTTCGCCACGTGTTCATCCCCCTTGTTCATGGCAGTAAGGGGTTCTTGTACTGGCAGTATCGCCCCGAGCTTCTCGGTGACGAGGCTCCCGCCTGGGGCAACGTTGCTTTGGACGGAGAGGATACTCCGTGGAATAAAATAACCGTGCGGATGAACGGGATAATCAAGGAGTATTTGCCCGAAATTTCTGCGTTTAAGGCCACTTCCGGCGAAATTGCCATTTACATGGATAAGGCGAACGAGATCTACACTTGGGAGGCTTCGAGGGATACAAAGCTATTTACCTCATCGCTTACGGGTGCGTACAATCTCTTTTATCGCAACAACTACGCCGTTGATTTTATTGATGGCGCAGGTATAATGGATGGCAAGCTTAACGGCTACAGGGCGGTATATTTTCCGTCAACCTTCCTCTTCGATGAGGAGAAGGTGAAAAAGGTTGTGGAATACGCATCAAACGGCGGCATCGTTTTAGTTGAGGCGCTTTTCGGCATGGAAAACGAGCTTATCGGCAGGCACTCTAAAAATTTGCCCGGTTGCGGTATGGCGGAGATCGAGGGCGTCAGAATAGAAAACATTTTCTCAAGCACCATGATAGAAAACGGCTACGACGGAAAGGTTTTCACCTCGGATGACGGAGAAATCATTGATTTTTACGATGGAGATGTAAAGCTTTCGGGTGCAAAATATATGCTTACCTATACGGGAAGTGCGGGCAAAATGCTTGCGTCGTTCTCAAAAACCCGTTCAGCAGTTGCCGAATACACCGTTGGCAAGGGCAGGATCGTAGATATAGCCACGCTGTTTGCTTACGGATATCATCTTTCCGGCAATAAAAACAATCTTAAGTGGATAAGAAAGATCGTTGGAGAACCTAACGTTCAGTATTCTTATTTGCCCGTTGGCCTGCGTGCAGACGAGGTTTGCTTAAACGGAAATGGCTTTGTTGTGCTTGAAAACGCAACGGGTGCAGACGTAAGCTTTGAGCTAAACGGCGCAACCGTTAAGGAAATTGTGGGTGAATGCACTGCAAGCGGAAGCGTTTTAACGCTTAAAAAAGATAAAACTGCACTAATAAAAATAAAAAGATAACAGAAAAGATATACAAAAACAAAATCTTTATGATATAATGCAATAAAGAGGTTTGATTATGATCAATTTGCATTATGCATACAATTACGTGTACGAGGAGATATTGAACGAGCTCAAGGAAAAGGGCAAGGAAAATATCACCGTGCTTTCAACGGAAAAGGAGTATTGCGAACGCTTTGACGTGAGCTTGACTACCGTACGGAGAGCCTTGGATAGACTTTACAGAGAGAAAATCATTGTAAAGGTAAAGGGCAAGGGTTCTGTTATAAACGACAAGGTAAGATGTCTGAAAATGCCCGAAAACAAGTTTATCGGTGTGTTGATGCTCCCGTTTGACGACGTTCAGTCGGAGAGCATCTCGCAGGGCAGATATCGCTACACTAATCCTTACGCGCAAAAGATATACAAGGCAATCTATAACGAGCTTGGCTCTGAATACGACCTGCTCATTGATACCATCGATCCTGACGAAGTCCCCCAAAAATTTCAAAAATCCGTTTTGAATATGGCGGATAAGATATTTGTTATAGGAGAGATAAGGAAGCAGGTTTAGAGTATTTACACTCCTTGAATAAATGCGTGGTTGTTTACAACTATTTTGAAAAGGGTGTAAGCGTTGCAAGGGTTAATAACGACGAGCGCCATCTGTACAAAAAAATGACCGAGATGTTTATTGATGCCGGCCACACAAAAATAGCCTGCATAAACGGTGTAAACCTGTTTTCAGAGTCCGTTGAAAGATATATGGGTTATCAGGATGCAATGATAACTAACGATCAGTATATAGAAAACAAGTATATAAGGTGGGGTGATATGACGCCTGAAAGCGGCTATGCCCTCACGAAGGAGCTTCTCGCTTTGCCCGATCCACCAACGACGATCATATGCGTTAACGACGGTGTTGTTATCGGCGCGTGTGACGCAATTGAGGAGGCGGGCCTTACCGTTGGTAAGGATATTATCCTTTCCGGTCACGATAACTGCGTTATGCCGGAGGATAAGTATTTGGTTACTACCATAGATCCCGATTACGAGAGCGTTGGTAAAAAGATCGTTGAGCTACTGCGTAGAGATACTTGGATAGATGACGAGTTTATTATACCCGGAAAATTGATTATAAGGTGAAAAGTATGAAGAAATTATGTTTATTGCTCGCCGTGCTTACGGTGTTTTCCCTTTCCGCATGCGGAAATAAGGAAAAGAAAGGTGAGTTGACGTTATCTGCAGCTCACACAAAAAACGGTTATTCGGCATCCGCTGTTTTGGATGGAAACGTTAACGTTGGCTGGATCGGCGGAAAGAAGGCTACCGAGGCAAATTTCCAAACGTTTGATATTGATTTTGGTGAGGAAAAAACCTTTACCAAAATAACGTTGGATGATACGTTTGCCGATGGCTATACTAACCGTAGGCCCGATTACATCCGCACGCAGGTTTCCTATCAAACCGGCAACGTATCCACTGTCGGTGAGGGCAGTGCTCTTGCAAACGTGCTTAGCGGTGGTGCAGATGGCCTCAGCTGGAAATCCGAGGCTGTTCCGTCTGCCGATGCTCCCCAGTGGCTCTGGATATCTCTTTCTGCAGACGCAACCGTTAAAAAGATAGAGCTCAATAATGAGATGAACAACTCTGTTCCCGTCAACTACGAGCTTTACTATTCCTCCACCGCGCACAGCAGCAGAAAACAGCAGGACGGCAGCTATGCTTACCTTGATACCTCAACCTACACTCTCTTGGCGACGGATAACGATAACGAGGAAAACATCGTTGAGCACGAGGTCGATGAAGCTATTACCGTGCGCGACGTTCTAATTAAGGTTTATTCCCAGCAAAACGAGGGGGCAGACGTCGTTGCTTCGCTTGATGAAATCATGTTCTATGGCGAAACTCCCGCCGATTATCACGAGGAGCATCAGCCTGTTCAGTTTACCTTTATGGGCTCTAACGACGGCAAGGTTTATGAAATCATTACCGAGGTTAACGGTAATTACGATAGTGTGTGGACGTTTACTGCAACTGCAGAGCTTAGCTATCGTTACATCAGATACATCGTGTTTTCCGAATATAACAATAATTACCCGTCCATCGGCGAATTAAAATTTGAATAATATGAAACGTTTCAAAATTGATTTTTCAAATGTAAAAATTTATCCCGTTGATACGGAAATCTATAGGATCTCTTCGCCCGAAGAGGTCCTTTCGTGCAGTATAGCGTCTATTCCCGGCAAAATTCCCGGAAATATAGAGCTTGATATGCAAGAAGCAGGTATGCTTCCCGATCTTTTTTTCGGCACCAATATATTAAAGCTTGAGGATTTTGAGCTGTACGATTTTTGGTATGAGGCGGAATTTTCCTTGAACGAAAGCTTTGACCGCATAACGTTTGATGGTCTTGATACCCTCGCAGAAATCTGGCTCAACGGCAAGCATATCGGCGTGGCTGAAAATATGTTTATACCTCATTCCTTCGCGATAAATGGGGTTTTTGGGCAAAACAATAAGCTTTGGGTGAGGATAAAAAGCCCCGTGAGATACGCCGTCGAGAAGGAGTATGATACCGGTATATGGGGGCTATCGTACAACGCAGAAAGCATACATATAAGAAAGGCCCCGCACTCCTTTGGTTGGGATATATGCCCAAGGGCGATGCTTGGCGGTATATTCAAGGACGTTTATTTGGAAAAGAGCAACGCTATAGAGATTGATGACGTGTACTTGCACACGCTCGCCGTTGACTATAAGGGTGCGCATATAAGGCTTTCCTACGACGTTAGAATCCCGGCTAAACTATATCACAAAACGCATATAGAAATTGAGGGTGTATGTCAAGAAGCTGCCTTTTTCGCGAAGGAAAAGGTGGTTTTTAAGCACGGAACGTTTAATTTTTTAATCCCAAAGGACGAGCTTTTGCTTTGGAATCCCAAGGGATACGGAGAGCAAAATCTTTATTCGGTTACCGCTAAAATCAAAACGAACGACGGCGATGTTTTGGCCGAAAAAGCCTTCCGCTTTGGCGTTAGAACAGTAAGCCTTGATTTTGATCAACAGGGAGAGGAGAAGAAGTTTCTCCTTAAGGTTAACGGCAATCCCATAATGGTTAAGGGTACCAACTGGGTGCCGCTTGACGCTTTCCACTCGAGAGATAAGGAGAGGATGGCAGGTGCTCTTGAGCTTCTTGATGATGTCGGCTGCAACGCGGTGCGCTGCTGGGGCGGAAATATTTACGAAACGGAAGAGTTTTTTGACTTCTGCGATGAAAAGGGCATTCTCATCTGGCAGGATTTTATGATGGCTTGCAATCTTTATCCGTCCACAGATGAGTTTTTCTCAAAGCTTGAGGTGGAGCTTAAAAGTGTTTTAAAAAGAATAAGAAAGCATCCCGCCCTCACCTGCTACTGCGGCGATAACGAGTGCGATTTGGGCATGTTCTTTAACGGAATAAACCCGGCAGACTACAAGGTCACGAGGGATTACTTAAGAACGCTGACCTTCAGGTTTGATCCCTTCCGCCCGTTTATACCCTCATCGCCGTATTTTTCAGGCCGCGCGCTTGAAAAGAGGGATGAAAATATGCTTGCGGAAAATCATCTGTGGGGGCCGAGAAACAACTTCAAGAGCAAGTTCTACGTAGAGAATAAAAACGTGTTTATAAGCGAAATAGGCTATCACGGTTGCCCGAGCGAGGAGAGCATAAGGAAATTTATCCCAAAAGATTCCCTGTGGCCGTGGGAGAACGACGACTGGATGGTGCATCAAACCGTTCCCGGCGGTGGCTGGACGGAAGAGTGGAACAGAAACAAGCTGATGGCTTGGCAGGTAAGAGAGCTTTTCGGCACCTTGCCTCAAAGCTTATCCGAGCTTTGCTTCCGCTCGCAGGTTTCGCAGGCAGAGGCTTTAAAGTTCTTCGTTGAGTTTACAAGGCTTAACAAGTGGAATAAAACGGGGATTTTATGGTGGAATCTGCTTGATTGCTGGCCGCAGTTTTCAGATGCCGTGGTGGATTATTATTTTGATAAAAAGCTTGCTTACGATTTCCTGAAGGCCGTGCAAAAGCCGTTGTGCTTTATGGTTGAGGATGCCGTTGACTGGAACGCAAGGTGTGTTATCGGAAACGACGGAGCAAAAAACTACCTTGGCGGCACTTACGAGATTTTTGACGGAATCACTCTAAAACCTTTGAAAAAGGGCACTTTTGATAGTTTTGCAAATCAAAACGTCACCGTTTGCGACCTTCCCGTTTCAAAATCGGTAACGAGCTATTTTATATTAAAGCTAACAGTAGATGGCGAAGAGTTCTTCAATCATTACGTCAACATAGGCGGGCCAATTGACGAGGCTGAATACAGAGAATTCCTTAAAAGCTATAAAAAGGTACAAGCATAAAAAAGCGCCGCATTTTGCAAATGCGGCGCTTTTGGCTAGCTAACAGCCAAGCGGTATTTAAATTATAAACAATATTAGAAATATCTAATTGAAAAAGGTGTGGTTACGTGATAAAATTTCTATATGCAACACGGATTTTTTAAGTTGCTTAAAGGAGCAAAATGAAAAAATTAAAAAGGATATTAAAGGTTATGTTTGTAGCATCTGCAGTATTTTCTATTTTGGGCACCACGGCGTGCAAAGAAAAAAACAGCAATCCCGAAGCAAACGAATTCACGGCAACAATTTTCACGGACGTTCATCACGGAGACTTTAATTACAACGATTTCAAGTGCACCAACGCACTCAGGAAGCTGCAAAAGATAATTGATGAAACGCCAAACAGCGATTTTTATATCAACCTTGGCGATATGGTTGATTATCTTAAAAATGGCAAGGTGACGTTTTATGAAGAGGTTGCAGCTAAATTAAGGGAAAACAACCTCAACATTTATAATGTAGAGGGGAAAAATTACGTTGAAGGCAACAGAATGGTATACAACGTTTTGGGCAATCACGAAACGGCGTACGTTCCAAAGGCCGATTTAAAGGAATTTATTCCTTACGTTGAGGGTGTTGGCTGTGTGTACAGCTTTCAGATCAAGGACGTGCTTTTTGTAAGCATAGATGCAAACTTTGATAGGGAAACCCAGAGCGACGAGCCCGCTATAATGCGCGGCTCAACGAAATTCACTATCCCCCAAAAGGTTATCAGTTGGGCAAAGGAAGAGGTAAAAAGCAAGATTAACGATAGCGTTAAAGGTATAGTTTGGCTTAGCCATATTGCGTTTAAGGATATAGATAACACCTCTCGTTTTGAGCTGGTTGATGCGTTAAACGAATACGGCCTGCCACTGACCATATTTGAAGGGCACACGCACTCGGAGGCGTATTACAGGTGGTATGATGACGCCGATGAAACAAAAACGATAGCCAGTGTTTACACACTCCCCGCTGTAACAACGGCAGAAACGTACAAGTACTATAACGTAACGTTTTCAAATGGAACGGTGAAGGAAATTGATAAGCATCTCACAGATACGATTGAGTTGATTTAATCTTAAAAACCCCTTAAAACACGCATTATTTAACTAATTTAGAAAAAGGCCAGGCATAAAAGCGATTATACCTGGTCTTTTTTTTACTTTTGTTTTTTCTTGAAGTGCTTTGCGAAAAACTGTTTAACGTTTTTTCTATCCTGAATTAAATGAAATGCGTTGACGTATACGATGAATAAAAATATGTATAGGAATAAATACAAGCCGTAGCTTATTTTTAATATTCCCGCCTGTATATCTCCGCCGGGCATGAAATACATAGGGTCGGATTGTATTTTTAAAACGTAAATTTCAATTATGCCGTACGCAAAGGTTGCAATGAAGCATATCGCAAGCTTCCAAAAATCTTTGTATCTAAACTCTGTAAACCTCAGCGTGATCAGTGTAACAGACATTGTCAGAAGCAAAGCATGGGTGACAATTGAATAAATATTGTCAAATATTATGTGCTCGTTATTGAAACCAACGCCGGGGTAGGAAAAGAAAATAACCGAGCAAAGAAGTGCCGATAGGCTTGCGTAGTTGTAAAAGAATTTTTTGTTGATCACAACAGATGCCATAAGAACCCAGCAGGATATTGCGCACCAAGGCTTTGGTAAAATTATCCAGATCAGCGAAAGATCTTCTGTTCCGGGCTGAAACAGCACGTATTTTTTACCTATATACATTATCCTGCTTGTGATTTCAAAAAAGAGTATTAAAGAGGCAAGCGTTATAATTATGATTTTTCTCGTTTTATCTCTGTTTTTAGAATATTTGGTTATGAAATAAAATGCGAGCATTAAAGCAATCGATATAACCATTGTCGTTATGTGTAACGCGCCCCATTGATTTTCCACTCTGGGATTGTCTATTCCGCCAAAAAACCATTGTTGAAACGTCATTTTAATTCTCCTTGTTGTTTTCTCGTGTGTTTTTTTTCAGTAAAGAGGAGATCTTTGCTTTTAGATTAACAACATCCTGCTTGAAGGCAGCATGATCGAATATCATTGAGATCAAGAAGCAAAGAGGAGTAACTATTACAAAACAAGGGACTACAAGCCAGAACCACGGCCAATATTTAGCCTCTCCGGCGTGTGGCCCTACGGGGATAACCTTAAAGAAATTCGGGCAAGCCCAATCAATAATTTTTGAAAGATTGCCGTCAGGGCCCCAAATCAGCGAATTGTTAACGTACGGTATAGCGTGTATATCATCACCGCGCATACCAATAAACCCAAGCTCGCTTTGGAATATTTGGTTAAGCATTATAAACAGCATCACAATTAAGAAGATAGCGGGGGTAGCAAGAACTCGGCGATACTCAATTTTATGCATTTTCAGTATCACCATCAGCATCGGAACGTACCACAAAAGGTTGTGGTGCAGATAAAACCTCAGTACGTCTATCCACTCTTTTGATTGAGCTTCTCCCTTTAAAATAGGATCGATAGGGTAAAAAATTGCAATCAATCCACTTAAAACACCAATGTAGAACATATAGTCCTTAACGTATTTGTTTTTGGATAATAACATAAAAGGGAAAAGCCCGATGTTAGCTCCGCAAATGTTTATAAACCACGAATCACGCAGGTGAATTTCGTAGTTTTCTGAATACGGCGGAAATAACCTTTTTAAAAAGTGCAGCACCAGCGCAAAAACCATTAAAGAAACCAAAACGATTTTAACAGTTCTTTCGCTTCTGTTTCTCAATAAAAAGTACAACCCGAAAAATCCGCCAAATGATAAAATTAAAAAAGCAAAATACCATCCGTTAAACAATTGTAAATTCACAGCTCTTCTCCAATTGTAAATTCAGTTATGCTTTACGCACGGATATTATAGCACAATTATGCCGTGATTGCAAGATAAAATCCCTTAAAAAATCTAAAAAAACAGATTAATTTAAGCATGAAAAAAACAAGGAGGAGAGGATGAGAGGGCAGTCGCTCGAGGAGCTCCCTTGGTTGCTATCGCAACCGCGAATTCAGAGCCGGCATATACTCTTTTTTTTAAAGACTATCAACGGCTCAAGCTCAAATCACATTACTCTATCAAAAAAGACCAAGCAAGACATAAAGTCTACTTGGTCTTTTTTGGTGGCACATTTGATGT
>JAFVXM010000005.1 GCA_017501205.1 Clostridia bacterium | reverse complement strand
TTGTAGTAAGAGTAGGAATACCTAAAATCACTGCTCCGGTTGACGGCTTAACGTACCCGTTTCCTGCCACTCCTACACTATGTGTTAACGTGGACCAATAATCCTCTAATCCTTTATTAAACGAATAGCTTACACTCAAATACGGCTTGTTCGTTGAGCTGTTAGCTGATCTGAAATTGATCGTTCTGTTTACACTCTCCAACGTTTTAAAAGCAACACCGAAATTATCGTTGTAATTCCAATCATACCATAAAGGCGTAACGTTGAATGCAACGTATTTGCCACTCGGAGCGCGCTTGTAATCTAAAACAGAAGTATCAATTCTTCCGATTGATGGATTATCTAATTTTGCTTGATATGTAATAGTATCATCCCAATCTTCCAATACTCTATACATTCCTACAAGAGGCTTACTTGTGTTTCCATAAGAGTAGAAGTTTAATGAAACGTTACTGACACGAGCGCTTGAGGGCACGTTTGGCAAGGTCGTTATTTTCCAATATGCCGTTCTTGATATGTTTACGGAAAAATACAATGATGTTCCGTATGATGTGGTTTTGTTTAAGCCATCAACGTACGTATCTACTATTGTGTTGTTTGCTGCACTTGTATTGGTGACCGTCGGATCCACAGTTACGGGATAAGCTCTATCCTCGCTATTCATCCACTCGTCACTAACGGAGACGGTAAGCGTGTACTTGCCGTTGCCGCCGTCAAGCAGGGTGTAGCCTGCGGCAGATGCAGGGGCGTGTACGTAATTTGCATCATATACAACGGGTGCGGGGATGGTATACTGCACCTTGCCGCTTGATGTGTTCGTTATTACGATCGCGCCGCCATCGGCAAGTGCGGCAGTAAGGCCGTTGAGGCCAAGCTCAAAGGTATAGCTATAGCCCTCTGCCCTTTGCTTTACTATGATGTTTTCCTTTATATTGAGAGACTCGGCAACGTACTCAACGTCTACACCCTCAAGTATATCCCTATAGATGATACGCGACGTAAGCCCCTCAAGATTCATCATCTTTTGCAGCTCTGTTTCACATTCCGCATCGCTGCCGTTGGTTACCTCACCTGCGGTCTTTTTTATTGCACCTACAAGGCTGAAGGTAAGCTTTGTGTTACCGTCGTGAAGGGTGAAAAGGTTGCCGTTACCGGTGATCTTTTTTGCAAACTTGATCCTCGCGCTCGGGTTGGCATACACACCGCCCGATGCCTCGGCAAGGGTATTGTTTATATCTATAAGCTTGCCGCCCTCATCGGCAATATGTACGGGGTATGCATACTGCGCGGCAACGTAGCTGCCGTCCTCAAGATGAAAGTGCTTTGCACTCTCCTCGCGGAGCTCGACCGCCTCGTAGGCTACGCCCTCATAGGAATAGATGTCCGGCGCCTCGGCTACCGCTGCACTCTCATCGGGTGTAGCAGCAATATCCTCGCCTGCGGCGGCAATGGCATCCGCCACCTCACCGTAGATCACGGTAGGGATAGCGTAAAAGAAAAGGAGAAGAATAAGCAGGCATGATATTGCCTTGGTATGAAGCTTAGTGTTGTGAATAAAATTGCTGAAGAATTTTTTCATCTTTTCGATTCCTTTCTTTTTCATTTTTCGAGAGTTTTTCTCCCCTCAACCCCTAATACAGAAAAAAGGGGCAAAGTGTGCACGTTTTTTTGCGTTTTTTTAAAAAAATAAAAATAATTTCGGCGATTTGCTCAGTTTTTTAAACGTTTTTTATTTAAAACCGACAAGTGCAAACTTTTTCACCGATTTTTCTTTTCTCAAAGTTGCATTTTTTCCTCCTTTCCGTTCGACCTATGTAAGTGAAGTTATCCTGCGGATAGTGAAGTTTTGCCTTTGGCAAAGTGGGCAAACTTAACTTCACTGCGAGCCCCTGCGAGCAACTTCACTGTGCGTAGCACAACTTCACTAAGAACATCCCGCATATATATAAGGGGCTTTTTTTGAAAAAATTGGACACTTTTTTTGAAAATTTTTTCGAAAAATTGAAAGTTTGTAGGAATGTACAAAATAAAGACGCGATTTTTGTATAAAAAAACGGAGATTTTAGCGCCTCGGCTAACGTCTCCGTTTTTTACTATTATTTCATAACTTGCCCGAAAGGGCAATTATAGATTAACGCGGATGCGCCTCGCGAGAGCGCATCCGCGTTTGTTTTATTTAAGTGGGAACCTTACCCACGGCTTGAGGATAAGGGCGTTATCAAAGTCAAACTCCTTGGGATCAAGAGAGTCAAACAGGCCCCAATGGATGGGCACGGCGCATTTTGCGCCGATCTCGCAGGCGAAGTCTGCCGCATCTCGCATATTCATATTGTTGCCGACGCCGTTTACGGGGAGAAAGGCGTAGTCCACACCGTCCTCACAAAGGTCGATAACGTCATCGATAACGTCATAGTTATAGAGCGTGTCTCCGCTTACGTAGTAGGTCCTCTCGCCATCGTCTATGATATAGCCTGCGGCGGTGGGATCGCTGTGCGCAGCGGAAACGGCATAGAAGGTCACGCCGCCCTCGCTCCACACGGAGTGGGGTGCCAGGAGAACGTAGTTGTGTATGCCGCCGAAGGCGCGCAGCTTGAGATATGCGTTCCCGGGAGCGAGCACGGTGATGCACTTATCGCTGCGAGAGAGATAGTGCTGCAGCGTTTCGGGATCGAGATGGTCGATGTGCTCGTGGGTGATAATGATAACGTCCGGCGAGATATCAAAAAAGCTCTCATCCACGGGGATGCGGCGCTTCTTTGCCGGATCGAATTTTTCAGCAACCGAATTTGAAAGATAGGGATCTACCATAACGGTTATTTTGCCGTTCTCAAAAAGTAAGCCTCCCTGTGTTAACCAAGTAACGTTCATCCTGTTATCCTTTCATACTGTTGAAATTTAACACGGTAGCGCTCAAAGCACAAAATGCATAACGAGCGCACCGATCACGCCGCATACGGTGCCGATAAGCGCACCCGCAACGGTATCCTTTACGTAATGGATGCCGAGAAGCACGCGGCAGGCGGCAAGCAGCACACCGAGAACTGCCAGAGTTGCGGCAATCTGGGGCTGCCACAACACCGACGATGCGGCTATAAGAAAG
>JAFVXM010000035.1 GCA_017501205.1 Clostridia bacterium | reverse complement strand
GCTATCAGCTTGAGGTTGCAAGTGAGCTTAAATATTTGGAATTCTCCAAGGGCAGAGAGCTTTCCTACGACGAAAAGGTTGAGTTCTATAAGACCGTAAATCACAAGCTTTACAGCGCGGTAAACGAAGAGCTCATGGCACTGATCGTAGAAACCTTTGAAAGCGCATTGAACAAATAACGTAAAGCGGCACAATGTGCCGCTTTTTGCGTGTTTTAAGGGGGTTTTAAAAATTCTCAACCTTTTTTTGCGTGTTGAAAAAAAATTTTTTTTAAATCAAGTAACATTTTTTGTTTTTTTCACGTCTATATTTACGTAATGCAAACAAAAAGCCATACTTCATATTCTACATATTTAAGAGCTTTTTTGATACGGTTGACATTTAACCGCGCTTTGTATTATAATATAATTAACGTAAAGATAAGGAGAAACTTTATGTATTGCAGAAAATGCGGAAAACAAATTGATTACGACTCGGAATTTTGTGTTGAGTGTAAGGCGGAAGCTGCGGCTCGCGCCGTTTACCGTGAAATCTTAGAAAAAGAATACGCGGCTAAATCTGCCCAAAACACAAGCGCGCAGGTTGCCCCCAAGCAGTCACCCCAAGCAACCGCGCCTCAAGAGGGCGACAGCAAAAGCGGCAGCAGGCTTTACGGCTTTGGAAAAGCACTCGCCTCCGCGATACTTGCCTTCTTCGCCTTTTGCTTTATGATGACAGCTACCGAAACCGTGGATGCCGGATTTTTCCTCTTTTCTCTCGGCTTCTTCATCCCCGCCCTCATAATGGGCATCTCCTCTATGAAGGGATTCTTCAATCGCAAAAGAGAAGGCTACGTAACCCCCATCCCGTCACTCGTCCTTGGCTCTATTGCCGTGGGGCTTTGCTCTATTGCCGGCTTTGCTTTTTTTGTTACGATAACAGCCTTATAATAAGTTGATTTTGCCGATATTGTGCGATAAAGGGCACTTTGCGGCTATAAGGAGTAAAAATGTATTGCAGAAAATGCGGAAAACAAATTGATTACGACTCGGAATTTTGCATAGATTGCAAGGCTGAAGAGGCAGTTAAAGCTATTCGGCTTGAAGTATCTGCAGGCAAGCCCTTTGCGGAATTTCAGAGCGAACCGGTCAACGAACCGGTCAATGAACCTGCTAAGCCTGAGCCCGACAGCTACCGCCTGACAGAGCAGCGAATTGAAAGCAGGGAGATCGCAGCACAGCCTCTGCCAAAGCAAAAAGCAGTCAATCCCCCTAAAAACCCTGCACGCTACGGGCTGGTAAAGGGAATACTGTCTTCTTCCTTCGGGGCTATTGCCACCGCGCTTGCCCTGTGGGCTATAATAATACTTATAAAGGTTGTTGCGACGCTTGACCCCAACTTACCCACCGTTATGGACGAGGCGTTTGTTTCCGTTTACGGGAAATTCGCCTTCGCTACAATCTTTGCAATCCCCGCGGCTATATTTGGAATACTCTCCATAGTTTCTTATAAAAAGTGTGTTAGAAACGGTTGGGGAAAGCCAAAGCTTACGCTGATACTCGGAATATGCGGTTTGGCAAGCTGCGCGCCGTTTGTAGCTTTATTCTTGCTATAAAACATTGCATCTTACAGTAAGCTTTCAAAAGGAGAAAATATTATGTATTGCAGAAAATGCGGCAAGCAAATTGATTACGACGCGGAATTTTGTATTGACTGCAGGGCCGAAGAGGCCGCAAAACAAGCATACTTTAAGGTTATTGAAGCGCACACAGAATCAAGCGCAAAATCAAGCAATGAGGCTCAACAGGCGGCTCCCGCACAAAAGGGAGCGAGGATGTTTGGCTTCAAAAGGGCTTTAACCTCTACGATAATGGGCTTCGCTTCCATCGTCGCCTTTTATGTAAGTTTTATATTCCTGTTGCTTTTCTTATCCGATACTACAGAATCCGCTTCAACTGTGTTTTTAATAATCGTATTTTTTATTCCTTTCGCCTGCATAGGCGTTGCTCTTTGCATAATATCGCTCATCTTTGGTATCAAATCAATAACCGTTAGCCGCAAGCGTTATAAAGAAGGATACCCTACGCCGATTGCCACGCTGATTCTCGGCATAGTTGGTGTTTATTTTTCAGTAATTTCCTCCCTTCTATTCTCTTATATACTGCTTATATTAGATTTTGCCATATTTTTTTAATTCAAAAGTATTGACACCCCTATCATTACGGTATATAATTAAAAAGTAGCCGATAAGCGACTAATTTAAAAAAAAATAAAAGGAGCAGATTATGTATTGCAGAAAATGCGGTAAATTTATAGAAGGCGACGCAGACACCTGCCTTGACTGCAGGGCCGAAGAGGCGGCAAAGCAGGCATACCTTAAGGTTATTGAAGCGCACACAGAATCAAGCGCAAAACCAAGCGAAGAGGCTCAGCCCAAGCCGCCTGCGACAGTGGAAAAGGGAGCGAGGATGTTTGGCTTTAAGAGGGCATTGACATCTGCCATTTTTGGCTTTGCCTCCATCTTTGCAACTTATTTAGCCTTTATGTTTTTTGTTGCACTCGCTGCCAGCACCGAAGACCAAATAAATTGGATACTTGTAACAATGTTCATTATTCCTTTAGTCTTCGCAAGTGTGGCTCTTTGCGTAATTTCAATCGTGCTTGGCATCAAATCAATAATTGCCAGCCGCCAACGCACCAAGGACGGATACCCCTTGCCTATCGCAACGCTAATTCTCGGTATTGGCGGAGTGTATCTATCAGCAATCTGTATTTTTCTCTTCTCTTACCTTTTTATTGCTGCACTGGCAATGATTGTAATGCTCACATAACACAAAAAACTTGAATCTTATATAACACAGTCGCACAGCGACAAAAAAGGAGTAAATTATGTATTGTAGAAAATGCGGTAAATATATTGACGGCGACACTGTACTCTGCCCCGAATGCGCAGCTGAAGAGGCGGCAAAGCAGGCGTATGTTGAAACGTTTAGGAATTCCACTAACCCTCAACCGTCCGTGAAGTCATCCGGATCGGATAAGATGTTCGGCTTTGGCAAGGCTCTTACGGCAGTCATCCTCGCTTATTTTGCTATGATATTGCTCGAGGTGGCCTATGGTGTTTGCGCGGGAATGTTTATGAGCAGCACTGACGAGGCAATGGTTCTTTCAGGAAGAATAACGCTGGGCCTATTCACCTTGATCGGCGTGGGCTTAACCATCCCCTCTCTCGTTATGGGAATTAAATCCATAAAGATCAGCAAGGCACGTCAGGAAGCCGGCTATGCAAAGCCCATCGTAACGTTTATCCTCGGCATCGTGGGAACGGTGTTGAGCGCGATAGATTGTTTGCTTGTGTTTATTAACTTTATCGCGATTGTCGCTTTATAAACGACCAAGGCCGACGGTTCTTTTCTTAAGAGCTTTTAGTTTATTGCAAAACATAGCACACTATACTTCGCTAAAGGTGAAAGATAGTGTGCTTTTTTATCCTCATGTGGATGATATTCTATAGCGGTGCTTTAGCCGCGTGGAAAAAATAATTGACACGCATACTCGTTAGTGTTATAATATCATCAACGCAACAAAATGCAGTTTTTTATTAGGAGAAAATTATGTACTGTAGAAAATGCGGAAAGCAAATTGATTACGACGCGCCCATCTGCAACGAGTGCGCGCAGCAAGAGGCAGAGCAGGAATATAGCGCCACCGCCTTAACCGTGATTGAAAACGACGATCAGACCAAGGGGGCAGCCCCCTTGGCAGAGGACAACGTGCAAAAGCCCAGAATGTACGGCTTTAAGAATTCGCTAAAGGCGGCAATTTTCGGCTATATTTCCTACTGCGCCGCTATAGCCAGCAACGTTTTTTCCGCATTGCTGGGCGTAGGAATTTTCGTGGATTTTTTAACCTTTATTATCTCTGAAGAAAGCAGTAACGTGGTTGCTACGGAAATAAGCCCCTTTGCGATTTTCGGCATTGTTAACACGTTGCTTTTGGTTGTGGGGTTTGCTATTCCCTCTTTGATACTCGGCATCAAATCGATAAAAACCTACGTAAGGAGAACTCGCGCCGGTTACGCAAAACCGATAGCAACCCTGGTTCTCGGCATCGTTGCCGTGGCGCTATGCGCGTGCGCCTTCTCCACAATTCCAAACATTTTTCAGCTTTTCAGTTATTGATTAAAGCGGCACAAAGTGCCGC
Organism: Clostridia bacterium; assembly: GCA_017501205.1. Lineage (GTDB taxonomy): Bacteria > Bacillota > Clostridia > Christensenellales > Borkfalkiaceae > RGIG3732. The sequence goes on along the minus strand of JAFVXM010000035.1, from coordinate 15,998 downwards.
TTTTTGCGTGTTTTAGGGGTTTTTTGCACTATCCTCCTTTTTGCTTTATGCAAAAACGCCAAAAAAAGGATGATCGCCGATTTTTTATTTCTTTATTCCTTCTTGACTCTTTATCCTATCAAATCATTTGCATTATATTCTCTTTTGATTTATAATAGTATTTAATACAGTTTAGTTGTTTTATATACTGCCAGATTAAGGAGCTACCATGAAAATAGTAGTATGCGGCTGCGGTAAAATAGGAAAAACCGTCATCGCCAGCTTGATTAAGGAAAAACATAACGTTCTCGCCGTGGATATAAACCCGAGCGTCGTTGAAGAAATGCGCAATTCCTTCGACATTATTGCCATAACCGGAAACGGCACCGAATACCAGACGCTTAAGGACGCAGGCGCAGATAAGGCGGAGCTTTTTATCTCCGTTACCGAATCTGACGAGCTGAATATGCTCGCCTGCTTTGCGGCAAAGCGCATGGGTGCAAAGCACACCGTTGCGAGAATCCGCGAGCTTGAAAACAATGCCGAAAGCCTTAACTTTATGAAACAGCAGCTTCAGCTTTCGCTTGCCGTAAATCCCGAAAGGATGACTGCGGAGGCCATCTTTAATTTGATCAAGCTGCCCTCTGCAACCAACGTTGAGGTTTTCCCCGGCAACAAGCTTTCCGTTATTGAATTCCAGCTCAGGCAGGATAGCCCGCTCAACAATCTCTCCCTTATTGATTTCAGAAGGCGCAGCGATATGGACGCACTTGTTTGCGCTGTTGAGAGGGACGATAAAATATACATCCCTAACGGCTCTTTTGTTTTGAAAGCGAACGACAAGATAAGCGTTATCGTAAAGAAGCGCGACACCTTAAAGATAGCAAAGGCAACGGGGCTTGCACACAAACAGATACGCAACATCATGATCCTTGGCGCAAGCACGATAGCCGTTTACCTCTCGCAAATGCTTCTTGCAGCAAGGCACTCGGTAAAGCTGATCGACTCTGATCCAATGGTTTGCGACGACGTTTGCGAAACCCTGCCCGACTCCGCTACCGTAATCAAGGGCAACGGCATGTCGCAGGAGCTTCTCATTGAAGAGGGCATTTTAAACACGGATGCGTTCGTAACCCTTACCGGAAAGGACGAGATAAACGTGCTGATGTCGCTGTTTGCAACGTCACAAAACGTTCCAAAGGTTATAACCAAGGTAAAGCACAAGGAGATCTCCACGCTTGCGGAAAACCTCGGGCTGGATAGCCTGATATCCCCCAGAAGAATAGCGGCAGATTTAATCGTAAAGTACGCGCGTGCCGTTGAAAACACAATAGGCAGCCAGATAGAAACGCTTTATACTCTCATGAACGGGCAGGTTGAGGTTACCGAGTTTAAGGTTTTGCCTAACTTTGAATACGCAACCCTTCCCCTAAAGGAAATGAAGCTGCACGAGAACGTTCTCATTGCCGGCATAAGCCGCGGAAGAGATGCCTTCATCCCCGGCGGTCAGGATTCCATTTTGCCCGGAGATAAGGTTATTATCGTTGCTTCTGACAGGCGCATTTTAACTCTTTCGGATATCGTTGCGAGGTAATATATGAATTACAGAATGGTTTTCAATATTACAGGCAAGGTTTTAAGGATAGAGGCTGTTTTAATGCTTTTGCCGGCACTTGTTTCCGTGCTATATAAAGAGTGGCTTCCCGCAATAAGCTTTGGCGCAACATCGGCGATAGTCTTCGTTTTAGGCCTCTTATTAGTTAAACTAATAAAGCCGAAGAACTCTTTTCTGTTCGCAAAGGAAGGGCTTGTTTCCGTGGCTGTGGCATGGATGGCAGTTTCCGCATTCGGCGCAGTACCGTTCGTTATCAGCGGAGATATACCCTCTTACGTAGATGCGCTCTTTGAAACGGTGAGTGGCTTTACCACCACGGGCGCTTCCATCCTTGCAGACGTAGAATCACTCTCCAGAGGCGCATTGTTCTGGCGTTCCTTTACCCACTGGGTAGGCGGTATGGGAATACTCGTTTTCGTACTCGCTACCTCAGCAAAAACAACCGATCGCTCTATGCACATATTGCGCGCGGAAATGCCGGGCCCAATTGTTGACAAATTCGTGCCCAAGGCGCGCAACACCACAATTATCCTTTATTTGATATACACGGTGCTTACCGTCATCCTTATAGGGCTTCTGATGCTTGGCGGCATGCCGTTTTTTGACAGCGTTATACATGCATTCGGCACAGCCGGAACCGGCGGCTTTGGAATGTATAACGACTCTCTCGCCTCTGCGTCGCCGTATATTCAATGGGTAATTACAATCTTCATGCTTATCTTCGGCGTGAACTTCAACCTGTATTTCCTTATACTTATAGGAAAGCTTGGAAGCTTCTTCAAAAACCGTGAATTATGGCTTTATTTCGGGCTTTCCCTCTGTGCTGTTACAGTAATTACGCTTAACATTTACAGCTCGTTTGATAACTTTTCCGACGCGATAAGGGCATCCTCATTTCAGGTTTCATCCATAATTACCACATCGGGATTTAGCACCGTAGATTTCAACAAATGGCCCACCCTTTCAAAAATGATGCTCTTTGTTTTGATGTTTACGGGCGGCTGTGCAGGCTCTACCGCCGGTGGCTTTAAGCTTTCGAGGGTGATGATACTGTTCAAAAAATTAGGCAACGATCTGAAAAGAGTCGTTCATCCCCGCACCGCTACCGTAGTTAAGCTTGACGGCAAGAGGCTGAATGAAGATACCCTCAACGGCGTAAGCTCGTACTTCTCCGTTTACATGGTTGTTCTCTTTGTCGTATTCATACTCCTCTCGTTTGATACGGGCATTGATCCGGCGCAAGCGATCGAAACGAATTTTTCAGCAACGATCTCCTGCTTAAACAACGTTGGCCCCGGTATGGCTCTCGTTGGTCCCTCCGCTAACTATGGTTGCTATTCTTATTTTTCAAAAATACTATTGGCCATTGCGATGCTGCTCGGAAGGTTAGAGATCTACCCGTTACTTCTCACCCTTAACATTTCAACTTGGATTAAAAAATAATAACAAATAAGCAAAAGCCCCGAAAACGTTTGTTTTACGGGGCTTTTGCTATTTAGAAATGGGGTAGGATGATATTTTCTATTATGCGGCTCTTTCGCCTTTTAATCTTTCGATCTGCGCCTTCGCCTTGTTTTCAGCTTCTGTAACTGCGCTTTCAAGCTTCTGCTTTGCATCTGCAAGCTTTCCTTCAAGCTCTGCCCTTCTGCTGTTGATTTCTGCCTTTTCCTCATCGCTGAGATCTGCATTTATGTTAACGAGTATCTCGTCTGCCCTTGCGTTGAGAGCATCGGCATATCCGCGAAGAGTTGCCTCGTTTAAGGTTCCCGTTTCAAGAACGTTTTTGAGCTCTGCGGCAACGTCCTCAAACAGCTTAACAGCCTCGTCAACCTGATTTGTTACAACCTCAGGGAGAAGAACTAACGCGCCCTTCATCGTATCTACTGCGGTGGTTGCTGCGTTAAGCACGGTTTCGATCTGGGGAGCATATTTTTCAATCGCCTTTTCGATCTCTGCCTTTACGTCTGCTTCAGCATAACCTAAAGCAGCGGTGAGCTCTGCCTGCATCTGCTTAACCTCTTCGGTTTCGCCAAGGTTCTTAAATACCTTATCTGCATAAGCTTCAATGCTGTTTACGGTAATGTTTCCGTCGCTGTCCTTTAACAGCTCAACCTTATCTGCGGTAAGGCCCAAGGCGCTTGCAACAGCCTCAACGCGAGCCTCGTTTATGGGATAGTTGCCAATCTTTTCTGCAAACACGAGAACGTCTGCAACTGCATTAAATCCCGTTGCCGAAAGCTTATACGCTTGATATGCAGCACCGTAATAGAAGGTGGTGGGGTGAGAGATAACGTTCTTTGCGTAAAACTCGGAGTACACGCCGTCAAGCACGAGGCCTGCAGCTATATCGTAAGCGCTCATAGCCTCAGCCTTTGCCTTGTTGTACGCCTCGGTTGCATAAGCCTCTATCTGCCTGTGAGCTTCAGATACTACTTTTATAAGCTCCTCGGTGTTCATTTCAACAGCCGCCTCCAAGGTAACCTCGCCCGTTTCTGCAGCAGAGAGCGCGAGCTTGAACTGGGGAACAGTAAGCGCCTGAATTACGCCGTTATTAGGATATTTTGCCTTAAATTCATCGAGCTTGCGGTTGAGGGAATAGGAGTCAAGCGTCTGAACCTCTACGTTAATGCCGGCTTTATCTGCAACAGCATCGACCTTTGCATCGATCTTTGCTCTTATGTTGCTGGCGTTTACCTCGCCGTTTGCTGTTACACTTGCCTGAACGACCTTGTTGTCCTCATTGATGTAGCCGAGGTCTATTGCAAGATCTGTGATCTTTTCAACTGCAACCTCAACGTCAACGCCTATCAGTCCCTCTTCTCCGTAAAGAAGAACCTTTCCGTCCTCGTTCGAGCCAACCGCGCTCACTACCTTGTTATCAGTATCGAGAGTGAGTTCTATTGCCGGATTTATATCAAGACTGACGAAGGTTGATACCTCTGCTTCTTTCGAGTTCTTGTTGTTGCACGCCGCCATCGAAACGGTCATCGCCGCCGCGCAAAGCATGCCTGTTATAGCTGTAAGTTTTCTTTTCATTTAATTTACCTCCTTCGGGGTTTTGTTTTTTCGCTTATTAAACAACCGAGTGAGGCTTTTTGTTGCACGGGGATCAAAAAATTTTTAATTATTTTTTTTCGCCTGCCAATATTCTTCTACCGAGCCGTATTTCTCTATAACATTATTTATATATCTGTCGTATTCCGATTGAGATATACTCTCTCTCACCTTGCCGTATTCCTCAGCGTATGCATCGGCCATTTCGTCATACCTGCACAGGAAAAACTGCTCCGCCCTATTTAGATATTCCTCAACGGTGCTCGGAGCCTCCAGCGCGGCCGCTATATCCTTGCCAACGTACTCAAACATCCTGACGATGCCCTCAAGATGGGTTATAAACGTTTCAAAATCAAACTTCTCCGTCAACACCTCTATAACACCCGCTATCTCGGATGTGAGCGTGCTGCCTATTGCCTGAAGGTGCTCCACGCCGTCAATCTCCACGCCGTATTCGTTTTTATAGTTGTTTAAAAGCTCATCCATCTGCGACATAAGCAGAGCAAATTCCTCAGTATAATCACCGCTGCTCATAGCCACGCTCCAATAATCCTTAAATAATATATTGGGATTATCGCCGTGTGATTCTATCTCGTCGTTTTTTTCAATTATTTTCAACAAGTCCTGTCTGCCTTTTTCCACAGTCTGCTTGCAGCTTGCAAAATATTGCATTACGGAAGCACGCCTGCCGTCATCGCCAAAGCGTTCCTCGTAAAGCTGTGCCAGATCAGCATCCGCCAAGCTCTCCACCTCTCTTTTCGAGAAGGAAACAGCCTTATTCTTTAACGCTTCAACAGCCTCCGCCACTGTATTGCAATCCAAAATACCGCCTAAATCGCAGAAATTCTGCACACTTGCGCTTTCAGTCAAAACCAAAACGTACGAGCCCTTATCCATAAAATAGCTCTTCACAGCCTCTGCAACGGCAACGGGCTCGACGCCACAGCCGGTAACCTTAACAGCGTCCTCCGCAGCGAGATTAACGTATCCAAGCCTTGCCGCACAATCGACAAACATCCTTGCCGCATCCTCACTTTTTCTTCCTACGATCGTGCTTACACACTCATCGTTGGCAAGAATAACGTCGGCGTCGGCATTGAGCGCAATCACGTTTGTAACAACGCCGTCCTCATCAACGCTAAACATTGCCTTGGGGTTTATTTCCAAAGCAAAGGCCGATACCTGCGGCTTGCTGTCCGGGCGAAGGAGCAACCCCGCACCAACGCACGCCGTAATAATTACAGCCGCGAGCGCAGCGGCAAACGCCCTGCCCTTGTTCGTGCCGAATATCATTGAAAAAATAGACGTTTTTTCGCGTTTTACGGGGGATTTTTCTTTTTCGCTAATGCTTGCAGTTACGATGGGGGCGTTTAAGACTTCTGCTTTTAGCTCGGGAATTCTTCCATCTAATTCTGATTTCCATCTGCTCTTCCACGACTTCATCGTCAATCCTCCTTTAATGCTTCTTTCATTTTTTTGATTGCCCTCTTATACTTTGAGGTAACCGTTCCCGTAGGGCATCCCAGCATATCGGCAATCTCCCTATGCCTGTAGCCCCATAAAACGTGCAGAGTTATTATCCTCTGCTCCTCCTCGGAGAGCGTGCGCCTCATTGCGTCACTCACCGTTCCGTATTCAAACGTATCAATCGAGCCTATAACCTCATCCGAAAGCTGCAATCTCGAGCTTTTCTTCAGCTCGTTTAGCGCAAGGTTTTTTGCTATCTGCAAAATCCACGCAGAGCCGTTAGTGCCATGGCGATACTGTGAAATATTCGTTTTTACCTTCAGATAGACCGTTTGCATTAGATCCTCGGCATCCGCGCTCCTTTGGACGTACGTATACAAAAACGCGTAAACTCCGCGCCTCGTTTTTACGTACAGCTCCTCAAAAGCGGCGTTATCGCCGTGGCTGATCCGTTGCAAAAGCCTATCGGTTTCTGCTCGTGTCATCCTAACCTCCACACATTAAACAATCCATAAACCGTTTTTGTTGCGTTGGAAATAAATTATATAAAAAATTTTTTTTAAACGCAAGCAAAATTTATATCCTTTGCCGGCTTTTTCTCTCCAAAAAAAGGCGGGCCACAATGAAAAATTCTTGCATCAATTTAGAAAAGCCCCGTTTTTCACACAAAATTCACAAGTTTTGATAAAAAAGCTTTTACATTTTTTTCTGAAAGTGTTAAACTAAAGCTATCTCGTTTTTCACAAAGGAATATACTAATGAAGCCTCAACTTTTCACCTCCCTTAAGGGTTATAAAATTAAGGATCTGCCAAAGGACCTGTTCGCAGGCCTTATGGTTGCAATAATTGCTCTGCCTCTTTCCATTGCGCTGGGCATTCAGTCCGTTCCGGAAACCATCCCCGGCGGCATTCAGTTTGGAATCATCACGGCTATCGTGGCCGGCTTTTTCATATCTGCACTTGGCGGAAGTCGCTACCAGATAGGCGGTCCGACTGCGGCGTTCGTAGTTATACTTTTTTCTTATTTGTCTAACCCCGATATAGGTGTTCTCGGCCTCGCTATCGCCACGATGATTGCAGGCGTTATCCTTATTGTAATGGGGCTGCTGCGCTGCGGAAACGTTATGAAGTTTTTCCCCTACCCTATAACGATCGGCTTTACCACGGGTATCGGCATAACGCTTTTCATCGGCCAGATAAAGGATTTTTGCGGATTTACGGCTTCGGGAACAGAGGCGATCGAAAAGATAATTTCATATATTGAAAACATTTCCACCTTCGATCTCGCAACCTTCGGCATAGGCGCGCTCGGTCTGCTATGCGTAATTCTCTTACCAAAGCTCAACAAAAAGATCCCCTCGGCTTTCGTCGCCCTCATTGTTTGCACGCTTGCAACCTATCTTTTAAACACGTTTGCGAACACCGAGATCGCAACTATCGGCTCCCGTTACGGCGATATAAAAGCAGGGTTTTTCCCCATTGATTTTTCCGGCATTTCAGAAGTTAAGTTTTCCGCACTCATCGTGCCCTCGGTGGTAATAGCCTTCCTGTGTGCGATTGAAAGCCTTCTCTCCGCTACCGTTGCGGCGGGCATGACGAACACAGCCTTCGACGCCAACCAAGAGCTCGTTGGTCAGGGCGTTGCAAATATATGCTCCTCCCTGCTCGGCGGATTGCCTGCAACGGGCGCAATAGCAAGAACTGCTGCCGGCATTGAGAACGGCGCAAAAAGCCCGCTTACCGGCGTATTTCACGCATTATTCCTGCTTTTGCTCTACTTCGCGCTCATGAGCGTGGTTAAGCTTATACCCCTTGCTGTGTTCTCTGCAATACTGATGTCAGTTGCAATCAACATGAGCAGATTTAAGCTCTTTGCAAGGCTCACGAGGTTTGGCGTGAGGGACGTTATTATCCTAATTGTCACGTGCGTTCTGACCGTAGCTTTCGATCTTACCTACGGCGTTCTCGGTGGCGTTGCAGTTACCGTTTTGGCAAACGTTAAAAACTTTAAAACGGGGCTTAAGCTTTCGGTTGAAGGCGGCGTTGTTTTCGCAGTAGGCACGCTGTTCTTTGCAAATGCAAACAAGCTCGTTGGCTTTGTGGAAAAGCAGCTTGAGGACGCAACCTCTATAACCGTTGATCTTTCAGAGATTCAGAGAATTGACGAAACTGCAATAGAAAAGCTTTCTGCTCTTGTAAAGAAAACCGAAGCGCAAGGCAAAGCCGTTGAGTTTATAGGTGCAAACGAGAGAGTTCAGCACAGGCTGGATAAGTATCTTTGCAAAATTTAATTTGCTATAAATTTTTTAACCTTCCGCACGGAGTATTCCGTGCGGTCTTTTTTACGGTTGACATTGCCGCCCTTTTTTAGTACAATGATAATATGTACGCTGAAAAAAGAAAAAACACGGTAAAAACCGTGGCAAAGACGGTTATTTGCATAATTGCCGTCCTTCTGATTACCGTTATAAGCTACCTTTTGTACGTGGTGCTTGAATACGACCGCATAGAGGACGGCCTTGCTCTGCAGGTAGAAACGCCTGCCGAACAACGTGTTCAAACGGGCAAAAGCTATTCTGCAATTACCTACAACGTGGGATTCGGCGCCTACTCCTCGGAGTTTTCCTTCTTTCTTGACACAGGCACTACTGCGGACGGCATTGAGGTTGTAGGAAAAAGCGCAAAGGCAGCCTCTCAAAAAGAGGTGCAAAAGAATACGGAAGGGGCAATATCCGTGATCCAAACGCACTCGCCTGATTTTGTTCTGCTGCAAGAGGTGGATGAAAAATCAAACAGAAGCCGCTTCGTAAACCAGCGGGAGGCTTTTAAGAGTGAGGGCTATGGCTCTGTTTTCGCCGTGAATTTTCACTCTGCATATCTCCTGTATCCGTTCAACGATCCCATAGGCAAAAGCCTTTCGGGCATAATGACGCTATCGCGGTTTAAAATAGACGGGGCAAAGAGAATATCTCTCCCCCTTTCCACAGACTTTTCAAAGTTTTTCGATCTCGATCGTTGCATAACGGTAAGCCGCCTGCCCGTTGAAGGGACGGACAAGCAGCTCGTGCTGATAAACGTTCATCTATCGGCATACGACACGGGCGGAATAATAAGAAAGCAACAGACAGAGCTGTTCTTCAATCTGTTGAATACAGAGGCAAACAACGGAAACTACGTTCTTGCCGGCGGTGATTTTAACCAGCTTCTCTACGACGTACAATTCCCCACCACCCAACCGTACAACACGTGGGCGTTCCCCTTCCCGACAAGCGAGCTGCCTGCCGGCTTCAGTGTTTATTCCGATGCCGATACGCCGACCTGCAGAAACGCTAATATGCCCTACGTTAAGGGCGAGAGCTACACCTGCATTATAGATGGCTTTATCGCCTCTGAAAACGTTGTGGTTTCACAGGCAAAGGTCGTTTTAGAAGAGTTTGAATATTCTGATCACAACCCCGTTAAAATCACGTTTTCACTTAATTAGTGCCCTTTTTCGCACATAAACAAGGAGTTAATATGAAAAAGCTTAAAAAAGTTATCGTATGTCTTATAGCGCTGATAATCCTCGCAAGCGTGCCCACAGTTGCCCTTGCAGAGGATGAGCAGAAGGCTCTCGCAAGCATCCCCGCCGTAGGCGTTGCTCCCGCAAGCGCAAGCTGCCCTCTCACCGTAACCGACGCTATCTTTAATTTTAATATAAACGAGTTCCCCGAGGAAGGCATGAATCTTGCCGAGCTGGATAGCTACGTTGAAGCAATTTACACCGTTTCAAACGAAACGGAGGATGACGTAACGGCAGAGATGAGCCTTATTTTAGGAACTGCCCCCGAATACGGAACAAACGCCTTTGCCGAGGGCACCTCATCCGTTAAGGCAAACGGTGCGGCCGTTGCAACGGTAGCGCGAATTTCAGATGACGTTCACATCCTTGACTTTTCAATCACCGTGGTTGCGGGCGGTACGCTCTCTATGATAGCGTTATTCCCCGTGTACCCCGGCACCGAGCCAACCTATACCCCTATGGTTTACAGCTATTCCCTCTCTACCGAGGGACTTAAGGACTGGAAGCAGGTTAAGAAATTTACGGTTAATATCAACACCCCCTTCTATGCGGTTGGCAGTAATATTTACGGCTTTGAAAACAAAAAAGAGCTGAAGGCTGAATACGTATCCATCCCCAAAGAGGATTTCTCAATTTTCCTCTCTACGGTTAAAAAGCCTAAAAACCCCACCATCGCTTGGGCAATAGTGCTTATCGTAGTAATAATGGTTCTCATCGTTTTCGGGCCTATCGTGTTAACTCTCATTATTGTAAACGCTGTGAACAAGGCAAGAAAGCGCAAGCAAAAGGAGCGCTTTGAAAACCGATATAACATTTATAAATAAGCAAACAAAAAGGCGAGGTCTTAAAACAAGATCTCGCCTTTTTATTTATATCTTTTTACCGTTACAAACAGCCTCCCCTTGGAAGAAGTGCCGTTTATCTCACAATATTGAAGCTTTCCGTACCCTCTCACGGTTATAGTTTCCCCTTCCTTCGGGGTGTAACCCGCGCTCTCACACAGCCTTCCGTTCACAAAAACGCTGCCCGCTCTTATAAGCTCTGCACCGCCATCTCGCGATAGGCCGTATACTCTGCTGAGAAGAGCATCCAACCTAAGCGACGCAACCGAAACACGCACGCTCTCCGCTTTGGGCGCGTATTCCAAAGGTATCTCGCTTACAACGCTGCACCTAACGGAGTTTCCGCCAACCCTATCCAGCCCCGAAACGACGTGCTCTGTAAGGGAAGAAGCTATAACGGCGTAGGCTGTTTTGCCATCGGTGAAAACATCGCCAACCCTGTCCCTTTCAATGCCAAGGCTCATCAAAGCCCCGAGATAATCGCGGTGCGTCATCGCCTTGAAAAACTTTTCTCCCGCAGGCGATATTTTAATAATTGAAAGAGGAAACGGCTCGTCGTAGCCAAAGCTGCCAAAGCGAAGCATTTTTCGCTCGCAAAAGTCCGCCCCGCCAAAAGCAAAGCGTTCCACGGGAAGCCTCAACTCCTCCGCCGCGCAAATGCCGGACGGAGATAAAAACTCCGTATAAATATAGTAACCGCGCTCCTCCGCCCTTGCGGCAAGCTCGGTTATTCTTTTTTTAAGCTCTTCATGCATTTTCTTTTAATAAAAAACGGGCCATTTGCCCGCTTGCTCCTCCCTGTTGGGGTGATACGCTTTTATTGTAAAACAAATAATTAAAAAAGTCAATTTTTATTCCCTCAAATGCGAAAAATAAAAAATAATTTAATTTCCAAAACTCCCTTGCAAAAGATGTCTTTTCGTGTTATAATATTTGCTATGAGGCTAAGGTTTAGCCTTGCAGAACAGTACGAAGGGAGTAATTATGGCAGTAGGTTTCGATAACGCGTTATATCTTGAAAAACAGGCTAAAAATATCCTGGAGCGCATTGAGAAGTTTGATAATAAGCTCTATCTTGAATTCGGCGGAAAAATCTTTGACGATTTGCATGCGGCGCGCATTCTGCCCGGCTTTGATCCTAACGTAAAAACGAAAATGCTCCTATCTATCAAGGAAAAGGTTGAAATAATCTTCTGTATAAGCGCAAAGGCTATTGAGCAAAACAAGCGCAGGGCGGACTTTGGCATTACGTACGACGCAGACCTCATCCGCTTGGTTGACAGCTTGAGAGGCATCGGGCTTTACGTTGGCAGTATCGTTATCACGCAGTACACCGGGCAAAGAGCTGCAGAGCTTTTTAAAAACAAGCTTGAAAGAAGAGGCGAGCGCGTTTACGTTCACACCCTCACCAAGGGCTATCCCAACAATATCGACCTTATTGTCAGCGACGAGGGTTACGGCGCACAGCCTTATATTGAAACCACCCGCCCGCTCGTGGTTGTTACCGCACCCGGTCCCGGAAGCGGAAAGCTTGCCACCTGCCTTTCACAGCTTTATCACGACTATAAGCGCGGAGTGAAGGCCGGATATGCAAAATATGAGTCCTTCCCCGTTTGGAATCTTCCCCTCAACCACCCCGTAAACGTTGCCTATGAGGCTGCCACCGTAGATCTTCAGGACTTTAACATGATAGACCCCTACCACCTTGCAGCTTACGGCATGAATACCGTTAATTACAATAGGGACGTTGCTGTATTCCCCGTTGTTAAAAATATTATGAACAAGATCCTCGGAGAGGATATTTATAAATCCCCTACCGATATGGGCGTGAATATGATAGGCTACGCCATCACTGACGACGAGGTTGTTCAGCAGGCAAGCAAGCAGGAAATCATACGCCGCCACTACCAAACACTTTGCGATTATAAGCTTGGCAGAGTAAGCGAGGACGTTGTAAACCGCAGCGAGATCCTGATGAATGATCTCGGCCTTAAAAAAGAGGATCGCAGGGTAGTTTCCCCGGCGCTGAGAAAATCTGCACAAAGAGGCGTTCCCGCATGTGCCCTTGAGTTGCCGGACGGATCTATCGTAAGGGGAAGAAACACCTCGGCAATGAAGGCTACAGCGGCAGTTGTTATAAATGCGATGAAAAAATACTGCGATATCAAGCAGGATCTGAATCTCATCTCTCCCATCGTTATTGAACCGATAATCAAAATGAAGGCGTCGCTCAACGCAAAGGAAACGGCGCTATCTCTCGATGAAGCTCTTTTGGCACTTGCCGTATCTACCCCCATGAACACCACGATTGCAGATCTCGTAAGCCGCTTGGGCATCCTCAAGAACTGCGAGGCGCACTCAACGGTTATGCTTGAGGAAAACGAGCTTCAGGCCTTCCGCAGGCTTGGAATCCGCATAACCTGCGAGCCTGATATAGCCACAAGCAATCCGTAAAAACAGTCAAAAAGCCCCGTTTTCATGCGAAAACGGGGCTTTATTTATTATGATATGAGCATTAAGGATCTTTAACCTCTATCCTTTTTGAGGGTTTCAAGAATTTCCGCAAGAAGCTTCTCTGTTGCCGTGGGCTCAGCGGCCTTTCTTGCTGCTTCTGCTTCCTCTGCGGCCTTCTTTGCTGCAGCCTCTTCGTCGCGCTTAACAGCGAGAGCCTTTATCTGCTTCCTGCTGTTGCCTTCCTTGCGAAGCTTAACGTATTCCTCTTTGGTGTAGCCAAAATAGTTGGGCTTGCCAAATTCACGCAAGTTGTTTATCGTCTTTACAATAATGAAAAGGATGATCGCGATGATAAGGAAATTGAGTATTGCGGTTATAAATGCACCCCAATCTATGTAAATTGACTTTGTAAGATCCAGTACGCCTTCAGTATACACGGGGGAAAGCATGGTGATAGCACCCTCCATCCCCTGACCGCCGGTAATTACTGCGATAAGCCAGTTTACAAGCGGCATAAATATCTTTTGCGTAAGTGCCGTTACAATCGCGGTGAACGCGCTGCCAACTATAACGCCGACAGCCATATCAATAACGTTTCCGCGCATTATAAACTTTTTAAACTCTGCGAAGAACTTTTTCATAACGCCCCCAATTAGTCACGCTTTCTTGCTACTGCATATCCTGCAAGAAGAACTAACGCGCCGCCAACAGCAAGACCTGCGCCTGCGAAGGAGGAGCAGCCCTTTTCTTCTTCCTCGGTTACTTCCTCGGTTGCGCTGTTGGGATAGGTTGCTTCAATATAATCAGCGATTTCGCCCTTTTCTGTTTCGCCAACAAAGGATACACTCTTCTTCCAAACGTAAAGTGCGTTTTCTCTGCCACTTCCGGAAATAAAATCGCCATAGGTGGTTTCCTCAAGATCTTTAACGATATCCTCAAAGTCATCCTCATCGGGCTCTACTGCGTTGATCCACTCTTCAGATGCAAAGAGATCAGCAAGCTTTTCAAGAACGAGCTCGTCGTTCTGCTCTTCGGTTTCTACCTCAAGAGCAAACACGCAGTCAAAATAATCGGCAGAGGAAAGGGTGCCTACAACGTATTCCTTATTGTTATAGGTTACAACCTCGGGTGCATACCAGTCGGTAGCGAAAGCAACGGGAGAAAGCTTCTTAGCCTCTGCGTCTGCCTGCTTGTATGCGAGCTGATAGAACACGCCGCTTACGTTATAATAAAGGTAATCGCCCTGAACGTAAGAGAGAGTTGCGGTGGTGATAACCTCATCATGGTAGATGATGGAAACACCGTCAAGGTTTTCATAATTATCTTTAGTATAGTTGTAAGAGCAAAGACCCTTTGCGGTATCGAGATAAATAATATTGTCAACGTCTTCGAAGATGCTGGTTGCAGCAAAAACGTTAGCAGCTGCGGATGTTCCGCTGTTCATCTTATTACCGGTGATAAGGGTTTCGTAGTTTGCCTCGCTCTCTGCAACGGTGGTAGCGCCGTTGATGGTGCCTTCCTTAACGAAAGCATAGAAGGTATCGGAGCTTACAGAGGTATCGATATTTGCAACGGAAAGATAGAGATAATCGTTTTCTGCAGCAATAAGGGTGAAGGTTACGCCCTGAATACCCTTGTTGTTGAACTCAACGTTATTTTCCTCGTCGTTTCTGTTGGAGCCGCTTCCGTTAAAGAGCTTGTCCGCAGAAGCGTTACCGATAGTATAAGAGTAAACCTCGTTAAAGCTTTCGGGCTGATCGAGAACCTCGTTCTCAACTGCCTTCGTGTAGTAAACGTGATCAGCGGTTGCGCCCTTTTCAAAAACGTAAGCAGCATACTCGTCGGTGAAAACGGTAGTGCCGTCAGCGCTGACAACCTTAATGGTGTTTACGGTTTCTTCCTTGTCGTTGGTAGTAGCTTCTACGAAGGTTACGTAAACCTTTCCGCCAACCTCGTTGAACCTGTAAGCGGTTGCGTTGCCTGCAGTACCCTTAGCGGTTGCGAAAACCTTAACGTCTCCACCGTTAAGTCCGGTATAACAGAACTGTACCTCGTTATTGAGAACGGTACCAACCTTATCCTTTTCGTTGCTGGGGGTTGCAAAGTAAACCTTGTCACCAAAAATGCTTATACCTGCCGAATAATCAGAGGTAGAAACAAGCTTAGATGCAACGACCTCAACGGTGCGCTCGTCAGCTTCCTTTTCAAGGTCAGCCTTGGCCATACGAACGAGTGCGCCCTTTTCTACGGAGCCGGTAGTATTGTCTTCCGTGTAAAGCTCGTTACCGTTGATGAAGTAAACGTAATCGGTGGTTTCAGCGAGGAAACCGCCGTTTGCAGTGGCTACTGCCTGACCGTTATCCCTTGTGGAAAGAGATGCGTTCTTTGCGTTACAGCCTGCGAAAGCGCAAAGCATGCAAACGGCTGCAGCCAGAAGTGCGATAATTTTCTTGCTCATAAAAGAACTCCTTTTTTTCCGCAAATTTCGTGCGGAAGTTTTGCTTCATTTCACGCGCGAATATAATAAATAATATATTCACGTGATAAATATACCTATGTATTATACACTATAACATAAAAATAATCAATCATTTTTCGGTTTTTATAAATAATTTTGCAAAAAAATTTTTTGAAATAAAAGGAGTGCAAAATGGAAAAATTCTCACTGTTTCCGTCGTTTTCAGTGTCTTCCGCCCCAAAAGAAGCCACGTCCGCAGCCGACTGCGCCTTTGAACAAATCGCCACGGAAAAGGATCTTCGCAGCGATTTAAAGGAAAAAGCCCCCGATATCGCGCAGGAATCGCCTGTTATCGAGCCAAATAGCAGCAACATCCTACAGGAAAACACCCTAACAGAGGACGCTCACAGCTCAAACAGCGCCCAAACGGCGGCTTCAGACGCACTCTCAAGCCTTTTACGGGCGGACGAGCAGGCGGCAAAACGCATACGAAACGGCCACCGACAAGAAAGATAGCAAAGAAAAGCCGCGTTTTTCTCACATAAACGCGGCTTTTTATTACTTATC
>JAFVXM010000034.1 GCA_017501205.1 Clostridia bacterium | reverse complement strand
GAGCCCGGTGAAAAGGCTACCGCAGAGGCTCTGATCGCTTCCGGCTGCAAGCTCATTTCCCAGCACGCTGACTCCATGGGTGCTCCCACCGCTTGTGAGAACGCAGGTATCCCCAACGTTGCTTACAACGGCACCACCGGCAAGAACACTATGGTTGCTTACTCCAGAATTAACTGGGTTCCCTACTTCGAGCATATGCTTGATAAGTACGTTACCAACGAGATCGTTGATGACTACTGCGGCACCATCGCTACCGGTTCCGTTCAGTTCAACGTTGAAGGCCCTGCTGCAGCAGAAGGCACCAAGGAAGCTATCGAGGCTGTTAAGGCTCAGCTCCAGGCTGGTACCCTTAAGGTATTTGATTGCAGCAAGTTCACCGTAAATGGCGAGCATCTCACTTCTTACTTGGCTGACATCAACGGCGACTATGAAGGTGAGACCAACGTTATCAAGACTGTAAACGGCGTAACCTATTTTGACGAATCCAACGCAGATGAATTCCGTTCCGCTCCTTACTTTGATATCTCAGCAATCGACGGTATTACTTGCCTTAACACTAAATTCTAATTTAAATTAAAAATCAATAATGGTTTAGGCGGAGTTTGAGCTCCGCCTAAATCTAATTAAAAGGGGATTGACAAATGGGTCAAATTACACCTGTAAATCAGATAAATAAAAGTTTTAAAATTGCAGAGAGAAGAATTGCGGTAAACCGTTCTGTCCCTGCAATTGAGCTTAAAAATGTAACCAAGCGTTTTGGTGAAGTGGTTGCAAATAAAAACGTTAATTTGAGCGTGAACAGGGGAGAGATTCTCTCGCTTCTCGGAGAAAACGGCTCCGGAAAAACCACGCTTATGAATATGATATCAGGTATTTATTATCCTGATGAGGGCGATATTTTTATAGATGGAAAGCTTGTAAATATCTCCTCGCCGAAGGACGCGTTTGAACACGGTATAGGTATGATACATCAGCATTTTAAGCTTGTTGATGTGTTTACTGCTGCGCAAAATATTGTTTTAGGCGTTGACGACGGAAAAAAATTCAGCATAAAAAAAGTAAATTCCCGTGTTAAGGAAATTGCCGATAAATACGGTTTTGAAATAGATGTAAAAAAGAAAATTTACGATATGTCTGTTTCGGAAAAGCAGACGATTGAGATTATAAAGGTTTTGTATCGAGGGGCGGATATACTTATTCTCGATGAGCCTACCGCAGTTTTAACCCCGCAGGAAACCGTTAAGCTGTTTGCCATTTTGAAAAAGATGAAGGAAGACGGTAAATCGGTTATTATTATAACTCATAAGCTCAACGAGGTAATGGAGATATCCGATAGGGTTGCAATACTCAGAAAGGGCGAGTATATAGGAACTGTAAACACGGCTGAAACCAACGAAAAAGAGCTTACCGAAATGATGGTTGGCAAAAAGGTTGATCTTCAGATTCAGCGCCTTAAGACTGATTTTGATAAGCCTCTTCTTGAGATCAGGGATCTTTCGGTTAAGGGCGATGACGGCAGTGTGAAGATCAAGGACGTAAGCTTCTACATCCGCGGTGGCGAAATACTCGGCGTTGCAGGCGTCGCGGGCTGTGGTCAAAAGGAGCTTTGCGAGGCTGTTGCGGGACTTAGAAAGATTGATAGCGGTCTTGTAATGCACAAGGGCGAAAGTCTTATCGGTCTTACCCCCAAGCAGATTATTGAAAAGGGCGTATCGATGAGCTTTATCCCCGAGGATAGGTTGGGTATGGGCTTAGCGCCGAATTTCTCTATCACCGATAACATGATGCTCAAGTCGTATAACGACGGAAAGGGACCTTTTGTTGATAGAAAAACGGCAAGAAAGAATGCTGCAGCGCTTATCAAAAAGCTTGAGATCGTAACCCCGTCTACAGAAACACCTATAAGAAGGCTTTCCGGCGGTAACGTTCAAAAGGTTCTGGTTGGAAGAGAGATCGAAGCAGGTCCTAACGTAATCGTAACAGCTTACCCTGTGCGCGGTCTTGATATCAACTCATCTTACGTTATTTACGATATTTTAAACGAGCAAAAGCAAAAAGGTACGGGTATCCTCTTCATCGGTGAGGACCTCGACGTAATGCTTGCGCTTTGCGATAAGATCATGGTTCTTTGCCACGGCAAGAATATGGGTATCGTGCATGCAAGCAAGGTAACAAAGGAAGATATCGGTCTTATGATGACTGGCTCTAAGAATCTCACGGAGGAAAAGGTTTACGGTAAGGCTAAGGATAGTCACCTAAGTGAGCAAGAGTGGGAAGAGAAGAAAACAAACACGAAAGAGGCGGAGGATTAATCTAAATGGCAAATACAAAAAAGACGAATAAAGAACCGCTTTTTCATATTGTAAAGCGCGATAATATGTCGTGGCCTAAACGCCTTTTGATTTACGCAATAGCAATTATTATCGGTTTCTTAATAACAAGTGTTTTCTGTGCTGTTTCAAACGAAAAGGGCAAGGGTGTTTGGGATATGTTTATATCCGTTTACAAGGGTTCTTTTGGCACGGAGAGAAAAATTTGGATCTTCTTGCAAGAGCTTGCTTTGCTTCTTGGTGTTTCGCTTGCTATTTTGCCCTCGTTTAAAATGAAGTTCTGGAACCTTGGTGCAAACGGTCAGGTGCTTATCAGCTGTCTTGCTTGCTATGCGTGCATGTATTATGGCGATAAAGCAGGTGCATCACCCAACTTTATTATACCCCTTATGATTATTTGCAGTATTTCCGCAGGTGTTATTTGGGCGGTTATACCGGCGATATTCAAGGCGTTGTTTAAAACAAACGAGTCATTGTTCACCCTTATGATGAACTATCTTGCTGTCGGCCTTGTTTCGGTGTTTATTACAATTTGGTTCCCCAAGGGATCCGGATCTGTTAAACCCATAAACACTATTGTTTTGCCTGATATTTACAAAAAACAGGTTTTAACCCTTATTGTTGTCAGTGTTTTGACGGTATTTATGACGTTATATCTCAAAATGAGCAAGCAGGGCTTTGAGGTTTCGCTTGTAGGTGAGAGTGAGAATACAGCGAGATACGTTGGTATTAACGTTAAAAAGGTAGTTATCAGAACTCTTATTTTATCAGGCATAATCTGCGGTATAATCGGTTTATTGCTCGTTGGCTCGATAAATCACTCGGTAAATGAGAATATGGCAAACAATAGGGGCTTTACGGCTATTATGACGGCTTGGCTTGCAAAGTTTAATCCTCTTGCCATGATATTAACTTGTGGCCTTATAACGTTTATTTCAAACGGTATGAGTCAGGTTAGAATGGATTTCGGCTTCTACAATAACGCACTCTCTAACATTATTCTTGGCGTTATATATTTCTTCATTATCGGTTGCGATTTCTTTATTACATATAAAATCGTATTCCGTAAAAAAGCAAAAAAACAAAAAAAGGAGGTAAATTAAAGTGACATCGTTACTCGTTGGTTCAATTTCTCTTGCAACTGTTTTTTTGTTTGGTAGTATAGGTGAGATCATCACGGAAAAAGCCGGCCATCTCAATCTCGGTATACCCGGAATTATGTGTGTTGGTACGGCAGGTGGATGTCTTGGCGTCAGCCTGTATATGGAAATGTGCAACGGCAATGCGTCGTGGATACTCTTAATACTCGTTGCTTTGGTTTTTGCCTTTGCTTTTGCTGCAATTGTGGGCGGTATTTATGCACTTCTCACGGTAAGCATGCATTGTAATCAGAATATTACAGGTCTTGCAATAACCACCTTTGGTGCAGGCTTTACTCAATTTTTTATCGATACTTACGTAGATAGAACACATTTTGATGCAGCAAGCAAGGTTCTTTCTTCATCCTTGCCCTTTGCCTCAAACCTCGGATGGTTTGGTGAGGTGTTCTTATCTTACGGCATTTTCGTATATTTTGCTATAGCCGTTGCAATTGCTACCACGTATTTCCTTAATAAAACGAGAGCGGGCTTGCATCTTCGCGCAATAGGTGAAAACCCTGCAACCGCAGATGCTGCAGGCATCAACGTAACTTTATATAAGTACGTTGCAATTCTTGTTGGTAGCGGTATTGCCGGTCTTGGCGGGATGTTCTATATTATGGATTATATCGGTGGAAGCTGGGAAAATGCATCCACGATAGAAGCTCTTGGTTGGCTTTCCGTTGCGCTTGTTATTTTCTCTATGTGGAAGCCTCATTTCAGTATAATAGGCTCAATAATATTCGCTTGCTTCTATATTCTTGCTTTCAAGATCACGGGTATCACGTTTACTCAGATGGCACTTCTTAAGCTTCTGCCGTACGTGATAACGATTATAGTTCTTATTGCAACAAGTGTTATAGGCAGTAAGGGTGTTCAGCCGCCTGCAGCGTTAGGCTTAAATTATTTTAGAGAAGAACGATAAAAATTCAACAAAAAATGCTTGCTTTTATTATAAAATCTGTTATAATAAAAGAAGCTACGCGGATGTGGCGGAACTGGCAGACGCGCCAGCCTTAGGAGCTGGTGTCTAAGACGTGGGGGTTCGATTCCCTTCATCCGCACCAAAAAATTCGACAAGTCAAAACTTGTCGAATTTTTTTATCCAAGCCGCAGGCTTGGCATATCATCACCGCGCGAAGCGTGGTGCATATCATCAGCCCCTTTGGGGCTGTATCTCATCACGCTTTAGCGTGCATCTATCTGCGGCTTGATGATATACAACACTTCGTGTTGGTGATATGCAATTCCTGCGGAATTGATGATATACACGGCTTCGCCGTGATTTATGTAAGAGTTCGAATTCATACGCAAAACTGCCGATAATATCTTTTTCAACGAAATCTCTGTAGCGGGTGAGTGAAAAATACGCCTTTGCACGTGCAGTGGCTGCTGCCGTAGTGAATTGATTTCATTTCGCCTGCAATGGTTTTGTCTCATTTCGGTTTAGCGTGCTTTGTTTTACAAAAGCTTGCGATATTTCCACCCGTCCCGGTTGCGTATGCCGCTCTTCTGCTAGTGCTCATTGACATAGAGATTACGTCGAGGGAACGAGGCTCATCGATTTGCGACAAGGTATATCTCTTTTCACAGGGTAAAAGGAGATAATTGCAGAAAAGCGTTGAAACAAGGCGCTTTCTTCATTGACATTACAAAATTGGTGTGCTACAATAAAATAAATATTGATATAAAAGGAGATCGCACAATGTTCTGTCATAATTGTGGTACTAAAGTGCCGGATGACGCAAAGTTTTGCGGTGGTTGCGGTACTCGATTGCAAGCACCCGTCGTTCCTGCCGCCCCTGTAGCGTCTGCCGCCCCTGCCTTTGAGCCCGCTCCCGTCGTAGAGCCTGCAGCTCCTGTCTTTGAGCCTGCTCCCGTCGTAGAGCCTGCAGCTCCTGTCTTTGAGCCTGCTCCCGTCGTAGAGCCTGCAGCTCCTGCCTTCGAGCCCGCTCCCGTCGTAGAGCCCGCAGCTCCTGCCTTCGAGCCCGCTCCCGTCGTAGAGCCCGCAGCTCCTGACTTCGAGCCCGCTCCCGCAGCAGAGCCCGCTCCCGTCGTAGAGCCTGCAGCTCCTGTCTTTGAGCCTGCTCCCGTAGCAGAGCCCGTGGCTCCTGCCTTCGAGCCCGCTCCCGCAGCAGAGCCCGTAGCTCCTGCCTTCGAGCCCGCTCCCGTCGTAGAGCCCGCAGCTCCTGCCTTCGAGCCCGCTCCCG
>JAFVXM010000004.1 GCA_017501205.1 Clostridia bacterium | reverse complement strand
GTGAGCTTTTGCAAAAAAGTGCCACAAAACACGCCTAAACCGTACTTCCCAAACGTCAGATAAAAAGAGAAAAGCATACTTGCGGCAAACACGGCACCGCAAAAGAAAGGGTTTAAAAGAAGCTCGTCCGCACGCGTAAGCCCACGTCCTTGAGGCGGCGTAAAATAACTGCCGTTGCCCTTTTTTGCGCGCGGCACACACCGCCCCTCAACACACCCCTTAAGCATAGCGGCGTTAAAGTGCTTATCCAAGCGGTAACAGGGACAGCCCAGCGTGGCAGACAGAGCGGAAATATCCACTCTGCCACCCTTTCTTTCAAGCTCCTCGCACATGCTCACGAGCACCACCACGCGGATGCCCGTTGCGAGAAGCTCACGCGTGAGGTGAAGGGCGCGGTTTAAGGTTACCGCCTCAACGACGTTTACGATAAGATCCGCCCCCTCGCTCACGGCGCGCGCGGTGATAAGCTCCTCCTGCCCGTAAGGGGTGAGCGAGTAAACGCCCGGAAGGTCCACAAGGGTTATATCGCAGCCGCGAGCCACGCCCTCCTCCGCCTCTACCGTTACGCCGTGCCAGTTGCCCACCCTGCCATTTTTGCCTGTTAAACGGTTGAAAAAGGTGGTTTTTCCGCAATTTGGGTTACCAACGATCAGCACTCTACTCATCGTCCGTCACCTCGATAAGCTCTGCCGCCTCCTCCCTCAGCGCGTAGAGAAAGCCGTTTGCCTCAACCACTATGGAGCGAGAAAGGGGCAGCAGCTTGACAACCCTTATGCGCGCGCCCGTACAGAGGCCGAGTGAGATAAGGCGACGGTTGAATTTGCCATCAGATCCGCTACCCGTTACGGTTACCTGTTTTCCGCATTTTACAAATGAAAGCTTCATAGTTAATTTTATGAGGCTTATCGGCAAATAATCACACGGCGGATAAAACGGCAATAAAAGGGCTTTAGCCGAAAGCGACCGAGGGCGGATTTGCGCCCGCAGCGGCATAAAAAAACACGCTACGTCCGCAAAGGCGCGGATATAGCGTGCTGTTTATTTTTGTTTTTAAGAGCTTAACCCCTCTTATTTTCTGCAAAGTCGATAATGAGGTTCTTGAACTCCTCTGCGGACTTAACGTATTTGATCTTATATTCGCCCTCAACTGCGCGGATTATAACGGTTGCGTAGTTGAACATTTTGCCCCAGAACGAGAAGCTGATAACGATGTTATCTGCCTTATCAATGGGAAGGTCGAACGATTTGGTGCGCCAGATGTTCCTTCTGCCGAACACGCGCTTATCGGTTACGACGAGCTTAATAGATATGTACTTTAAGATCGCAAATAAGATTATGAGTGCGCCGATAACAAACGCTGCCGCGAGGTTGATGATATCGCATACCATTGCGTCAAGCGCGGTGCCGCTCAAAACGTAAGTGAGAACGCCAACTACTATGCCAAGAACACCGTAAAGAGCCAATCTACCGAAAACGGTGCCGGGAATAACGTCATCCTTATCGGCTTTGAAGATCGCCTGAACGAGCCTATAAAGGCCGAGAGGCACGATAATCAAAAGATTGAGAACGCCAACGCCTGCCATAATAAAGGAAGACAGAGGAACAGTTACTTCCTCACTGGCCTCGATCCCGCTCATATTGCGGAAGAGGCTGCCAACGAGAATAAACGCTGCGCCAAGGATGAACAGTGCGCCTGCAACGTATCTGTCCAAAAAGCTCATTTTGCAGATCTTTGCCTGCTTAATAAGTGTTTCGTTTTTGCTAACAGTTTTGTCGATATATCCCATAATCAACACTCCTTATCGGCAGAATTACACTACCTTAACACTAATTATATATATTATAATTTGTTTTGTCAATAAAAATTCGCCACATTTTGCATAAGTTTTTTAATAAATTGCCTTTATCGTCGCTTTTTTGGCGGTTGCGGCGGGAATTTATCACTTTTTTATCAATCGTCCGAGCCCTCAAGATATTCGAGAGCGGATTTCTTCTCCTCGGGCTTACTGTCACCGTGCTTAACGAAAAGCATTGTGATAAACGATGCAACCACGCAAATTGTTCCGTAGATAAACAGAGGAGTCATATTGCCTGCGAGGTCCATAATTATACCAGAAAGGGCGGGGGTTATTATCTGTGCCGCCATGGACGCCGTGTAATAGTAGCCCGTGAACTTGCCGATATCGCCTGCCCCTGCAAGCTCAACGACCATCGGGAAGGAGTTTACGTTTATTGCTGCCCAGCCGACACCTGCAACGGCAAACAGAATATACATTATAAATCCCGGCGAATAACGGGTTACGAAGTTCGCTGCAAAGAACGCCGATGCGAGCAACGCTACGCCGATGAGTATCATCTTTTTTCTGCCTATCTTTGCGGAGATTATACCGATGGGAATAAACGCCACGAGGCTTACGCCCTGCGCAAGCATAAGAACGATGTTGTATGGCTTGCCGAGAACGTTTATCGCATACAGCGAATACTTGCTGGTGATGGCGTTATAGCCCATATACCAGAAGGCTACGGATGCGAGGATGAGAAGCAGAGAAATAACCTCCCCGCGTGAGAGCTTGCGCTGTTTTTTTGCGTTTTCGGGCACTTCTTGCTCTTCCTTGCCTTTTTGGAGCGCTGCTTCCTTTGCCTCTATCGCGCTTTGATCCTCAAGCATCTGGGCGTTCCACTCGGGCTCCTTTACCTTGAGCATAAACACCGCAAGTGATGCGAGCATTACCGCGCACACACAGCCGATATAGAGCGTGTAGGGCATCAGCTGGTTATTTACCTTATCCGTGCCTACTATCATGCCAAGGCCCAAGATCACAATTCCGCCGACAACGCCCATGAGGTTGATCACGGCGTTACCCTTACTCCTCAGCTGAGGAACGACTACGTCCGGCATCAGCGCGACCGCAGGCGAACGGAACACAGCCATCGCAATAAGGGTTATTAACAGAACGAGCATAAATATAATTATGGTGAGCGGGTTGTTCTTTGTTACCGACGCCGCATAGTTAGAGCGCGCCTCGGTTATCATCGTTGTATACACGTTAGTTGCGCCGAACGCGGTTGCATCTGCCTTATTCGCCGCACTCTCGCTTACCGATCCGTCGGCTGCGAAGGTGAGAAGCTTGACCTCTTCCTCACTGACAAACTTATATACCCTGTAGCCATCCTCGGTGAACACGTAAGAGCTTTCAAGATCAATGCTCTTATACCACTGCTTGCACGCCTGCTGGCAGGAGGGATCGAGGGTATCGTACTTGACGTCGTACGCGCCCGGTTTGCCGTAAAGCACGGTTGCAACGTAATCTCTTAATTGAAGCTTTTCATCAAGGCCGTTTACGGGCTTTGCCTGAACGCTGTACTTGCTGAATTCCTGGTTGGTTATCTCGTAGTTCTGATCCCAGAAATATTCGTGGGCGATTTCAGACTCTGCCGTGCAGGCGTACTTTTCAGGCATCTGCGCCTGTTCGCCAAGGTTTTTGAACTGTGCATAGTCCACAAAGGACAATCCGAAAAATGCTACTACCGCGCAGAGTGTTCCTATCAGCACGAAGGGCTTGCGCTTACCCATTTTGTGCTTGCTTTTATCCGAAAGGCTTCCGAATATCGGCAGCAGGAATACGGCGAGGACGTTATCCAACGCCATTATGATACCCGAAACGAAGTGGTTCATACCGAACTTGTTTACAAGCATCAGGGGTACGATGGCATCGTAAGCAATCCAGAACGCCTGAATTATCAGGAAAGCAAAGCCTACGAGCACTACCTTTTTATAGTTCATCTTCATTGTTTCACCCTCTTACTTTATCAAAATTTATTAGATAATGTGCGTTTTAGCGGGTTTATTTGTAAAGTATCCTTCCGCAGTTATCGCAGGAAACATAGCCGTTCTTTGCCATATTGCTTTCGGAAAGCCTGGGTATTTCCGTTCTACAGTAGGGGCAGAAGCCGGAACCGTTATACTCGTAAAGTATCGGATATATCTTATCCGCACGCTTCTTTTTATATACCTCCATAAGCTCCTCGGGGATATCCTTTTCAAGCTCGGCGAGCTTTTCGGCGATCTTGTTCTTCGCCTCTGCCTTGCTCTCCTTGAATTCCATATATTTCTGTCCGCACTCCTTAAACTGCTTTTGTGCGGCAAGGGTTTTCTTTTTAAGACCGTTATACTGCTCGGTGATGGAAAGTATCTCCTCCTGAAGGCGGACTATCTGCTTTTCGAGCGCCTTGAGCTCATCCATAAGCTCCTGCGCCTTTTTCTTTATAAATACTATCTCATCCTCACCGGAGTAATCTCCTGCGGTGCCTTCAAACTCCTGCTGAACCTCGCACAGCTTTGCGTATGCCTGTGTATACTTCGTATACGCGCTGTCAAACTCAGCTGCCTTTGCGTCAAGCTCGGCAAGGCTGTCGTTCACGCCGTCAAGAAATTTCTTTGCCGCGATGCCCTTCTTTCTGTCCTCATTTGCAGAAAGCTCCTGCTCTATGGCCTTAAGCTCCGCGTCTACCGACTGGTATTCAAGTAATTTCTCCATCATAATAAGTAACCTCCTATGGTCTGTTTTTGTGTGATTTAGGCGGTTTTTAGAATTCCGCCGTTCCGTAAAATACTGTTTTTACACCCGTGAGCTTCTTTGCAAGTGCACCTGCAAAGATCTTCATACCGTAGCTCTCGCTGGCGTAGTGCGTCATCTGAACAACGCACATGCCGCGGTTTAACGCCTCTCTGATAACGTGGTGCTTGAAGTCTGCCGAAACAACGGCATCGCACCCTGCGGCAAGATCGAGCTCGTGAATATCGCAGCCTGCGCCGCAGAAGGACGCAACGCGCCTGATCTCTCTATCCCTCGGCCCGTATATCATGACGTTATCCGTTTCAAACACCTCGCAAACCGTTTGCTTAAAGGCGGAGAGTGTGGTTTTTTCCACGCTGAACACTCTGCCGTAGCCGCAGCCGTCCTCTATGGGCAAAAGCACGGTGGTCTTCTTTGCGCCAAGGCCTGAAGCGAGGCTGCTATCGATGCCGCTTTCAGCTACATCCAGATTGAGGTGCATGGAAATTACGCCTATGCCGTTGACAGCGCACTTGGTAAGCGCGGGCTCGGAGGCAAAATCCAAACGCCTTATTGGTGAATATATTGCCGGGTGGTGAGTTACGACGAGATCAAACCCGTTTGCAACGGCGTAATCCGCACACTGAGGGAAAAGATCCAGCGTGACCAGCACCTTGTTTATTTCTCTATCCGTTTCGATTATAACGCCGCTGTTGTCGTAGCCGTTGGTCTTTTCAACGACAATATCAGAAAGCCTTATCGGTGCAAGAGAGCAGGCAGCGTTAAAAACTTCAGCAAATTTCATTTAAGTATTTCTCCGTATTTGTTTTTGAGAGCCTCAAGCTCGGCCCTCACGCTCTCGGACAGCCCCACCCCACTGCACAGAGCACAGTACTTTTGATACTCCCTTTGTGCAAGCTCCATAAAATCGGGCGAGCGATCCTTAAGATTATCTCTGCCAAAAAATATTTCGTCATCCGTGTACGCGTCCTCGCCCTTTACGGCGGCGATGAGCGTGTAGAATTTTTCATCCTTAAAAACGTAATCCCTTTCTATGCGATAACCAAGCAAAAGTAGCCTTTTTCGCAGCTTATCTGCATTTTTCATGGGTTGCAGAACAAGCCTTGAGGGAAGAAACGGCGCATTGATCAGTATAGAAATTATCTCCTCTCCGCCCATTCCGGCTATTACCACCTGATCGCAATCGGCATCCACCTTGGATAGCCCGTCGCACACGACAGCCCTTACTCTTTCCCCATAAGGAGCGAGAAGAGCCCTTGCCTTTTCAAGACTTGGCGAGGATATATCGGACACGACGACCGCTTCCGCCAAGCCGCTATCGAGCGCGGCCTTTGAAAGGTAGCCGTGATCACAGCCCACGTCTGCAAGCTTACGGCAAGGAGTGAGCGCTGAAAGAAGGGTTTGAAGCCTTTTCGTCATGACTTTTCAATCTCACTCCAAAAAGCCTTTAAGCCTTTTGGATCTGGAGGGGTGGCGAAGCTTTCTGAGCGCCTTTGCCTCTATCTGGCGAATACGCTCTCTGGTTACGTTAAACTCCTTGCCTACCTCTTCAAGAGTTCTCGGTCTGCCATCGTCAATGCCGTAACGCAAGCGGAGAACCTTCTCCTCACGCGGGGTGAGTGTATCGAGCACACCGATAAGCTGCTCCTTGAGCATGGTAAACGAAACCTGATCGGTGGGTGCGGGTGCATTGTCATCCATTATAAAATCGCCGAGGTGGCTATCGTCCTCCTCACCGATAGGAGTTTCGAGCGAGACGGGATCCTGCGCGATGCGCTGAATTTCCATAACGCGATCCTCTGTGAGCCCCATAATATCCGCGATCTCCTTTGCGGTGGGCTCTCTGCCAAGCTCCTGAAGAAGCTGACGGGATACGCGAACGACCTTATTGATCGTTTCTACCATATGCACGGGGATACGGATGGTTCTTGCCTGATCGGCAATGGCCCTGGTGATGGCCTGACGGATCCACCACGTTGCATACGTGGAGAACTTGAAGCCCTTTTGATAATCGAACTTATCAACCGCCTTCATGAGGCCGAGGTTACCCTCCTGGATAAGATCGAGGAACTGCATGCCTCTGCCCACGTATCTCTTTGCGATGGATACAACGAGCCTGAGGTTTGCCTCGGACAGGAGCTTTTTGGCGTACTCATCGCCATCTGCCATCTTCTTTGCAAGCTCAACCTCGTCATCCGCAGAAAGAAGGGGAACCTTACCGATATCCTTAAGATACATCTTCACCGGATCGTCCATATTGATCTCTTTGATGAGCTGCTCGTAAAGATCCTTATCCCTTTCGTATTCGTTGATGACCTGAATTTCTGCGTTATCGAGGGCTTTATACACTTCCTCTATCTGTTGAGGGGTGGCGTTGACCTTATCAAGCTTATCAAAAAGCGCCTCTGCGCTGATAGAGCCGCGCTTTTTGCTTTCCTCAATAATGCTGTTTGTGAGTTCCATCAGGTTCTGATCGGTAATACCCATTAAAATTTATCCTCCGTTCACGCGCATTTTTGCGCAGTAAATTTTTTTACGTTTGTTGTTTTCTGTTTTTTATCTGCCCGATTTAAGGCTGTCTCTCTTCTTATTGAGCTTCATCAGCTGCTCTATAATCTTGTTTCGCTCCTCTACCGAGGTGGTGTTGAGCTGACTTTTAAGCACCTCAATGTCACTCTCTATCTTATCCATTTTAAGAACGGCAACGCAGTCCTTAAAGTATCGGTCTTCCGTATCGGCAATCATATCCTCGGAGGCAACAAGCTGCATTACAGTTTCCGTTTCCTCTCTGCCGCTCTCACCCATATATTCGCGAAGGATGGTGCCCTTGACCTGCATGCCGCCGGCAAGAACGTCGGTAACGTAAGCTGCTATCTCCATCCTGTTGGCATCGGTAAACCTGAGCTCACCGAGGACGAAATCCTCCGGGAGAGGGCGTTTTGCGTACAGCACGCGAGCGAGAACGTATCTTTCAGCCTGCACAACCTTGCTCGCAACGGGCTTTGATATCACCTGCTTTTGCTCGTTTTCCTGCGAAATAGGCGACTTTTGCATATCCCTTACGAGCGACTGATAGGTTATACCCGTCTGCTTGGAGAGGGATCTCAAAAGCTCCTCCTTCTCCGCATCCGAGGGGCTGGTGTTGATGACCTTGACCGCCTCGCTTATGTATCTGCGCTTGCCCTCAACGCTGCCGTTAAGGAATTTATCGCGAAGAATCTTGAGCTTGAAATCTATCAGGGGCATTGCCTCCTCAAGGCACTTTGCGTAAGCCTCGGCGCCAAGCTTTTTAATAACGTCATCGGGATCCATACCGTCGGGAAGGGAAACGACCTTAACGTTCAAGCCCTCTGCCTTAAGTATCTCAAGCCCCCTGATGTTTGCCGCCTGACCGGCAAAGTCACCGTCGTAGCAGATAAGGACGTTTTCGGTATACCTTTTTAAAAGGCGGGCCTGCTCCTTGGTGAGCGACGTGCCCATGCTGGCAACCACGTT
>JAFVXM010000033.1 GCA_017501205.1 Clostridia bacterium | reverse complement strand
GTGAGTTAAATTTTTCACCACAACTCCGTTATTCTCAGGGAGATCACTGCCACCCTCTGCCTGCTTGCCAAAGGTTATCTGCTGATCAAAATAAATGGTGTGCGTGTAGTCACCGTCGCGCCACGGCTCCCAAACACTGCGGGAGTCCCTATGCTTTAACACAAGCCTGATGCTTGCACCCTCCTTGATCAAGCCTCCAAGATCAAAGCCCTGAACAAAGGAATAAACACCGCTTAAATATTCACGCGGCTTCTTTGCCGTGGTGCGCATAAACAGCTCCGTTTGCGAGCCGAAATCATTATGAATCGCCGCCAGCCAGTTTTCATAGTTGCCGCGCGCCTCATAGGTCTTCTCCCCGTTGCCAAGGTAGATATATATGCCGTCTGCGTTGGCATCAGTAGAGGGATCGGTAACGTCCATCCTATAATATATATTGCCGCCGCTCGTCAAAATTTTAACCTTGCCCGTTGCGCCCGTTATATTGCCGGTATTCGGAAGCATATCGTAAGCAGTCGCCTCCGCCCAGTCAGCCTCGGTGGGAGAGTGAGCAATATCCTTTACAACTATGCCGAGGTTTGTGTTTTCCGGGCCGGGTGTGGGAGTGGGATCCACGGGGGCCTCTCCTCCGCCGCTACTGCCGCCAGGGGTTTCGCTATCAGCATAGTCATCCTCGTTTGGAAGCTCGCCATCGTAAAGAACCTCTTTAACGGTCGTCTCGCCGCTTCCGTTCACAGTTAAAAGCTTGCCGCCCAGCATTTCGGTATCGTGCTCGTCGTAAATACCCGTCTTTGTGCCGTAGGTAAGCCTGATGCCCTGATAGAGAACTGAGCTGTTGTTAAGATGACTGTGTGCCGCAAAAATACCCTTGGTGCTTTCAAGGCTCTTTGCCTTTGCAAAAAAGCCGTTTTTATCCACAAACGATGCCGATGACCGGTTCTTTCCAAAATCACCGTTATCATTTTCCGAAACGGAGCCGATGCCGTTCACACCGCCGTACTTCTCGTTCATCGCCTTATCAAACTGCTCGATGGGGATATGGAAGAACACGTACGACGGAACGACCTTGCCCGCATCGGGATTAAACTCACCGTGCTTTATCTCCGCAGCTTCCTTAACGCAAGCCTCGTACCACTTGATCTGGTTGGGATATATACCCGCGTTCATCTCCCTTCTGCACCCGTGCGAGTCCATCATAATAAGCGAGCATCTGATGCCGTTTCCATCCTCTATATCCACAACAAAATTGCCGTAGCCCTCGGTTTCGTAATAGTCATTACCCACCGAAAACACGCAATATTCGGTGTTTTCAAGCAAATAATTGCTCTGCCACGCCATACCCTTTCCGGGGTAAGTTTCACCGTCGTGATTGCCAAAAACAAGCGTCCAGGGCGTCTTGAAGCTCTCCATAAGAGCAACGAGTGCAGAGAAATTAGAGCCGTCGTGATCGAACTCTCCGTAAACGTTATCACCGGTAAGCACTATAAAATCCGGCTGAGTTTTCTCAACGAGCCAACGCACCTGATCAAACGCACAGGCATCCAGATCGCGGTACATATTTTTAACCTCAACGTTTGGCATTGCGGGCTGTTGATCGGGATCTATAATCTGAATATCGCTAAGCTGCAATATTTTAAAATCCTTGTCTGCTGCCGCCTCAACGCTCATTCTCGAAACCGTGCCCGTTATACTTTTCAGGTGCGGATGAAGTTGCCGATGACGACGAAGCCCCTCCGCTATCGGGCACGCTACACGCGCTCAGAGAAACCATACCAAGTATTGTAACGGATACGATTAAAGAAAAAACTCTTTTCATTTTGCCCTCCTTAAGCCCTTGCGAATATCGCCGCAAGCTCTACCGTCATTATAAAACCCGTCAAAAAAATTTGTCAATACT
>JAFVXM010000032.1 GCA_017501205.1 Clostridia bacterium | reverse complement strand
TAAATGTCAACCGTATCAAAAAAGCTCTTAAATATGTAGAATATGAAGTATGGCTTTTTGTTTGCATTACGTAAATATAGACGTGAAAAAAACAAAAAATGTTACTTGATTTAAAAAAACTTTTTTTCAACACGCAAAAAAAGGTTGAGAATTTTTAAAAACCCCTTAAAACACGCAAAAAGCGGCACGTTGTGCCGCTTTACGTTATTTGTTCAATGCGCTTTCAAAGGTTTCTGCGATCAGTGCCATGAGCTCTTCGTTTACCGCGCTGTAAAGCTCGTGATTTACGGTCTTATAGAACTCAACCTTTTCGTCGTAGGAAAGCTCTCTGCCCTTGGAGAATTCCAAATATTTAAGCTCACTTGCAACCTCAAGCTGATAGCAAGCAGATTCCTTGGAGTGCCAGATGTTCACGTGATCGCCGTGAACGCCCTTGCCCACGTAGTACCTTACGTTGGGGTTGGTTATTTCGTTCTTGTGAGAGATTACAGATTGATCCTTAAAGAGGATGGTTTTATCGTCAACTCCGTGCGCTATAACAACGGGGATATCGGTAGAGTTTATGCCCTGCACACAGGTATAGTTTACGTAGTCGCCAAACAGCAGCTTCTGGTAGGTCATAAACACGGGCTTGGGAACGTTAGCCAACTTGCCAACGTACTGCTCTGCCTTATCGTACATCATGTTGCAGCCGTTGTTCATAGAGGCGATTATGGCGCAGCCGCTAACCTCCTTTGTAACGCAAAGCACGGAGCCTGCTGCATATCCGCCCCAGCTGTGGCCAACAAGGAAAATGGGCAGACGAGAGAGGATCATTTGATTTTTGATAAATTTAATTGTGCTTTCAAGGTCTATTATTGCCTGGCACATACCCACAGTGTCGTCGCCGTCGGATTCGTAAGTCCCCGTATTGTTATAGGAGAACACGGCAAAGCCCGCTTTTACAAAGTATTTTATAATGGGGATATAGTCGTCGCCGCCTGATTTTAACCCGTGAGAAACTATCACAATGCCCTTCGCATTGTCTACGTGGTAATAGTAGCCCTTGAGGTTGCCCTCGGACGAGGGATAGGAAAGCTCCATCCTTTGAAGCTCGTTGCTCACCCTTTCATAGCAGTATTCGCCGGGGGTGATTGCGTAATCAGGTCTGTCAAAGCGGGTGAATATGGATTCGTATGCGATTACCGCGGTTCCTGCCGTTATTGAGCTGATACTCGTCAGCGAAGAAAGAAGCTCAATTATCACTTTGGTTTTCTTTTTTCCCATTGTTTTTTTTCATACTCCTATTTTGTTTAAATCGTCAGGTGTTTATACTGTTCGGGCGTTAAAGATTTACGGGATCGTGAATTACGGTTTCTTCGGGGCTGCTGCTCGCAACGGAAAGAGCAAAGTCGCTTTCGCCTATGGATAGGGAGCGGAATACCGTTGCGCTGCTGATAGAATTTATTTTGTTCGGCACGAACACCCTGCCGCCCTCTTTTTTAAATATGCTTTCCTTTAAAACCCACGTTTTTGTGAGATAAAGGGGCTTTTCTTCGTCGTTGAGCGTTTCGTATCGCTCTGTTTCCTCGCTTGAGAGTATCTGCTTTGCAAGCGTCGGCTTTATGGAGAGCATCTTTTCAATATCCACGCCTATCGGCATTTTTGAGATTGCAACGGCGACTGCGCCGTGCGAGTGAGATATTGAAAAACAGAAGCTTGGGCACGTCCACATGCCGTTTTCCTGTTTTTTAAATTTTAATCGTTTCACGTTAAGCGAAAGGCAATCCTTGGCGGCGTACTCCAAAAGCGCCCAGGCAAAAGCCTTTTCTCTTTTTACTCGCTCGTTTGTGCAGCTTTTTATTTCCGCGCGCCTCTCTCTGCTGTTAATATAGGGGAGAGGGCTTGAAACGGGTATCTCGGCAACGTAAACGTCTGCCCTCGTGCGGATGGGCATTGCGTCTTTTGCCGCTTCGGCTTGCTCGCTTCGCTTGGTGCCGGCAAAGCACTCGTAAGCGAAATGCTCGCAGTTGTTATTTAGAATATCATAGCCCTTTTGACCGATGCGGCTGCGCGCAAGTTCCACGGTTTTTGTGGGATTTAGGCGCTTTTTTGCTTCTTTTTTATCAGGATAGGCAACCTCCAAAAATCCGCCCAGCAAAAATCCGTCTATGCTCGACGTGCAAACAGAAAGATCTTTTGCCGCAACTTGTCCTGATGATGGATTGAGGCCAAACTGTATAATCTCATCATCGGTTACGTAAATGCCGTAATGATACACAGCCCCCGCCTTAACTCTTATCATATCGCCGGGCTTTGGCTCACAAAATCGCCAGATCATTTTTTATCCTCGCCGGGCTTTTTCCTTTTTTTGCTCGCGTAATGCTCCTCGTAATAGTCCATCAGCTCAATTTCCTTTTGTCTTAAGATGTTAGTCATCTCGTAAATATCTGCCTTGGTGGGATTTTCGTAGAGGGAGCAAAAGTCTATGGGCTCGCCCATAACAATAATTCTGCGGCTGTACCATTTTTTTACGTCGCCAACGTAGATGGGTAGAACCGGGGTTTTTGATTTGAGTGCCATCAAAATAACTCCCGATTTATATGCGAGCTCGTGCTGTGTGGCAACGTCCTTTACAACCGTCCCTTCGGGGAATATTGTTACAAGGTGTCCGGCCTTAAGCCTGTTGACTATTTCGCGCAGGGAGGTTACCGTAAAATTCTTTTTATCAATCGGAATACAGTGGATATGGCTGAAAAAGAAAGCCTTTTGCTTGTTGCTGAACAGCTCGTTTGTTGCAACGCTGTGCACTCTGCGGTACCAAAACGTGAGAAGAAGCACCACGGGGTCAAGAAAATCCACGTGGTTGCAGGCAGCGAGAATACCGCCCTTATAATATCTTTTTTTTCCGTACGGATGGAAGAATTTTGGGCGCATAAGAATAAGCGTGGGTATTAAACCCGTTACCTTAACGAAGTCGTATAAAAAATTACTTCTTCGTTTTTTCTTCTGTTTTTTGTCTTTCAAGTTCCTTTCCAAGTTCAATCACATACTCCCTTAGTTTTTTACACATATTATCTATATTTGTTTTTTCGTCCAGAGCATCGTCGTACCACTCCCTGACGAAAACGGGTTTACCTATTATTACGCGAGTGCGCTCGCGCGAAAAATACTTGCCGTTTGTGTAAAACGGGATGATCGGTGCGCCTGTGGATAGCGCAAGATAAATGACGCTTGGCTTAAACGGCAGGGGCTTTTCCTCGTCCTTCCCGGCAAGACGCGCTTCGGGATAAATTTCAATTACCCCTCCTTTTCGCAGAATATCGCTGCTTTTTCCAAGAAACGTAAAGTCGTGAACGTCTCTGTTTACCTTTATGCCGCCAAGGGCCTTTATAAGCCCTGTCATAAGAAAGTTCTTTTTGTAAAGCACCTCTGCCATAAGGCATCTGAGTGTTCTCGTCCAAAACGTGAAGAGGAGAACTGCGAAGTCAATCAGCTCGTGGTGATTGGATGCGATGATGGCACCGCCCTTTATATAGCGGTTCTGAACGGACTTATCCTCGTAGTGAACCTTCAGCCTGAAAATGAACAGCTGGGGGATAAAGCCCGTTACCTTAACGAACCAGTTAGCTAAAGCATGCAGCATTATGCGGTTACCGCCTCTGCCGCAATGCTCAGGCCTTCTTCAGCTGCATACAGCATGTTTACGTTCTTTTGGATAAGCGCAAGTGCAACGACGTTTACGGGCATAATGGGGAAGAGTATTCCAAGCGCGATGAACAGCCAGTTGCAGTCAATAATCTTAACGCCGAGAGCGGTTGCTTTCTCTTTAATCTGTGCGTTTAGCTTTAAGGTTACGAATATTGAAGCGAACGGAACGAGGGCACAGAGCAACCAGAACAGGCCGCGTTTAAAGTCTGCAAAAAATTCCTTAACGGACTTGAACAGGAAGTTCAGCCAGATAAAGCCGAAGATGAAGCCGGAGAGAACACAAAGACCTATCTGAACGAAGATGATCTCGCCCTTTTCTTCCTTTGCGTGGAACTGCTCGTCTGCTTCTATTGCGGAAACGTCAACCGAGGGATCAAGCTTTTTGATCTCCTTTGCAACGAGATCCGGGGTGTAGTCCTTGGGCATTCTGGCAGCAAGCACAGCGCCGAGAGCGCAGCAGATTGCAACAATAAACGGAACGAGAAGAGTTCCGAGGTTAAATACCTCGTTTACGGGTACACCGAACTGTTGTGCCGCTACGGTTATTGCGTTGGTAACGTTGCCAAGCTCATCAACAGTGCCGGTCGCCCAGATAACGCCGGATGCCGATTTGCTTATGAACAGGTTTTTAATAAGCTCGTAAACGAGAGAGCCGGATATTGCGCTGACAATAGACGAGCAAACTGCGTTAGCCGCAAAGTACATTGCAGAGTGATTTTTGCCGGTAAGCTTTTCTTCAACGCTTGAAACCTGCGCGGGAACGAGATAGGGCATCATAAAGAATGCGCCGATAGCCCAGCTGCCGCAGAGGCCGCCGATAATACCTATTACGTACTGCAAAATCTTGTTGTTTTCGCCAACAACGTATTTATTGCCAAGGAAGAAGGATAGAATTGCAACGGCAAAGGAAATAAGGCAGGTTTGGTAAGCAAACCTTACGCCCTTTTTAGCCTTGAGCTTGTTAAACAGATAAAGCATTATAGGCACAGGGCCGAATGCACAGGTGTTGAGAAGCGCCATTTCAAGGCCGTTCATGCCCATACCGCCGATGATAAGCGTGTTCATACTCACGAGGAACATCTGCAAGCCGAAGAAGGTACAGCAGTTTACAACCTGCCAACGCATAAAGATCTTGTTTTTAAAGGTCATGCGAAGGCTTTCCAAAAGCTTGGGCTTTTCCTCGCCGGTTATGCCTGCGTTTTCGGGGTAACCGTACTTTTCACCTTCCTTGATCATAAAGATGGGAATAAGAAGGGTGAGCATAAGGGGCGAACAGATGTAT
Organism: Clostridia bacterium; assembly: GCA_017501205.1. Classification (GTDB taxonomy): domain Bacteria; phylum Bacillota; class Clostridia; order Christensenellales; family Borkfalkiaceae; genus RGIG3732. Next base: position 10,940 of record JAFVXM010000032.1, on the reverse strand, counting down.
ACAAATTCGTTAATGTATACCTTTGCGCCCGAAAGAATAACCGGAACGAGTGCGTAAACGAGGCAGTAGGAGATGGTATCGAAGAAGGATTTGTATGCTGAAACCCTTAACCTTTGAGGCTCGTTTATACAAGTAGTGGATAGTGAGCCGTAAAATGCGATCATACCCATAGTGTAGGTGGAGAAGAATACGAGCGCCCACAGTATAATCCAAATGGTGTTGAGAGTGGGGTTGTTAACTCCGCCGATAGGTATCCAGCACATTACGTACGAGATGATCATAGGGATAAGCGAGAACAAAATAGCAGGTCTTCTGCGGCCCCATTTTGTAGAAAGAGTATCCGAGATGTGTGCGAACGGGATGTCGATGATACCGTCAAAGGCTTTTGAGATTGCGTAGAGGATTGGAAATACTGCCGGCAAAATAAAGCAAGCTCCGCTCGCAAAACGCTGAAACTCACCGGAGTTTGCAAGAGCCGAAGGGTTGATTGCGTCGGTAAAATAAGCGCCCATCAAAACCATTAAAAAGTTCGGCCCAAAACCTGAAAAGGCGTATAAAAACTCCTTCCATTTCTTGTTTAGTGCGTTGATCATTTGTTACTCCTTTAATTCCTATATATATTCCCCTGTGGAATTTTGCGCGATAAACGGGGTTTTTGCAGTTTAAGAATTTTCTTTTATATATTCGCAAAGGTTTTTTACGGTGAAAAGCTTCTCCTCGTTTAGCGAGGATGCGTCCACCCCGTATTTAGTCTTTATATCGTCGAGAAGAGCGAAGTAATCGAGGCTCGTTCCGCCGAGGTCGGTAAATAAATCGCCTTCTGCATTAATTTCCGCTATCGGTCTTTCGAGCACTATGGCAAAGCACTCGCATATTTCCCTTTCAAGAGCAGTGAGGTTTTCCGTAACTACGCCCTCTGCGTCAGTAAGATCAAGGGCTTTAAAATCTCCTCGCTCGTACCTTTCGGCAACTTTCTTTCGGCTGATCTTTATTTGACCGTCTTCAATCAGTCGGTCTGTGGTTAACACAAGCTTTTTAATCTCGTCCTGCAGATTATTTTCCTTAAGCCTTGCAATAAGGCCGTCGCGAACCTCTTGCAGCCTCTTTGCGGAAAAGCATTTTTCTATGCTTGCAATGAGAACGGGCGAGCCCTTCGATGAGAACAGGCAAACGTCGTTCACTCCGTCGGAAAGAAGCTTGCCCTCGAGCAACTCCGGGTTTATATTCTCTCCGTTACTGCATACAACGAGGTCGTCCTTTCTGCCCTGATGGTAGTATCTTTCGCCTTGCTTTTTAATAAGATCATGAGTGTTAAACCACTCGTTAAAGTCTGTTTTAAGGCACTTTTCGCTCGAAATGATGGTTGAAGCCATCGCTTTTCCTCTAATGAGAAGCTCACCGCTTTCCGAAACAGAATATTCCACGTGGTTAAAGGGATAGCCTATTGAGCCGCCGCATCTAACCTTGGATTTTGCCGAGGTTTCTACGGACGTGATGCCAACCTCGGTCATGCCGAAGCCGTTTACCATACAGTAGCCTATGCCGTTAAAAAATTCCAGCACCTCCTGAGAAACAGCGCTTCCTCCCGAAATGAGGAACCTTAGGCTATCGCCGAAAAGCTGTTCTCTTATCTCCGTAAAGGCGGCGGATTTTATTATTCGCTTTCTCATAAATCCGTCGCTTGCAGAGGTCTTTAAAGCCTTTTGAAATTTATTATACGTCTTTTCGCCCTTGTTGCGTATAGCCTGAACTGTCTTTTTGTAAACCCCTTCCCAAACCATAGGTACGGCGAAGAAGTGCGTTACCTTGTGCTTTTTTACCGTGTTCTGAACCGTTTGAGGATTAAGATCCTTTAAGAAAACGAGTGTTCTTGAAAAGAAGGAGAACCAAACGTAAACGGCTAAAAATCCGAAAACGTGATATAGCGGAAGCAGAGCTAAAAGCTTAAGCTCACCCTCATAATGCTCTATTATTTGGGGGCAGGCGCTTATGATGCTAACGCTGTTGAGTATTTGGTAAAAGAGGTTTTCACTCGTATACGCGCATAGCTTTACGTTGCCCGTTGTGCCGGAGGACATAAAAATTATTTCCTCACCCCAAGCGGTGGGGGAGTACTGCTCGGTTGTGTTTTCTGTAAATAAGTCCCCTAAATCAAGGGTTTTTGACGAAAAATGCGCGCCATCACTTATAACAGCGGCAACGTTATGCTCTGCAATAACACCCTCAAGCGTGGATAGAGGCAGGCGCGGATTGAAGAGCACGGGATTATATCCGCACATAAGAATAGCCCAAAAAGATTGTATCCAGCGAAGGGAGTTTGCGGCACAAAGGCCGATTCTTGATCCCGAGGGTATGTCTTTAAGGGCGTGTGAAACGGTAACGGCCAGGGAGTAGATTGCATTTTTGCACTCACCGTAGCTCGTTTTCTTTATTCTGTATCCATCCGATTGCTCGGAAAAAACGTTGTTTTCTTCTGAAAACATATAGGAAAACATCGTTCCAAAGCTTCGATAGTTATCGTTTGAGTATTTTGAAACCTTGTTTTCAATGTATGCGTGCATAGAGGAAAAGCCCTCTATATTGTTCAGTATCATAAATCAATCCCATTTATGCTTACGCATAAAGCCCCTAAAACAAATATTTTCGCTTAAAAAGAGTATTCTTTTTCTATTATACACAAAAGTTATACAAATTTCAACAAAAATTACTAAATTTTTTTCAAGTTGCCGTGGCGATGCAAAAGTGAGCAAAAAACAGAGAGCCTCGCAAAAGCATGCAAAGCTCTCTGAAAAGCGACTATTTAAGGTCTTTTTTGTTGAAGATAAACAATCCCGAGAGAACGGTGATTGCACCGAAGCACAGAGGGGGAAGGAGTATATACAGCACGTCCTCTGTGGAATACGACCTGCCGTTGCCGATCTGTGCATTGACGAAAATGTTTATTCTGGATAAAAAGTTCCAAACGTTGTAAGCAGTTTCGTTTTCTTCAGGGATTATTAGCATAAGAGCCATGGTGGAAATGCTTCCCACGATGGTTGAAATGAGAAGAATTGCTATAAAGCAAACGATTGCAACGCCGGAGTTTTTTGCCCATGCGCAGAGGAAGGCTGTAATGCTTGCCACGTATGCGTAAACTATTGCCTCAAACAGCACGGAAAGCAAAAAATAACCAAGGTCTGAGGCTGTAAAGGGCTCCGCCTGATATTTAAACAACAAAACCGAAACGCCAAGGGTTAACAGGGCGTGCGCCAAAATTGCTGCGAACATGGCAACCGTTCCCGAGATGAAAAGGGAAAGGAAAATTTGCCATCTGCGGTTTCCGCAAATAATTTTATTGCGTATTGTTCCGTGTGAAAAATCCTTGCACAGTATAATGGTAACGAGGATCGGAACGATAAGGCCAAAATTATTGCTGAGCGAAAAAGAGCTGAAAAACATGCTTTTTGCAGTCATCGGCACAATTTCCGCCATGTCAGACGGATCCAACTCAAGGCCGAAAAGCAGTATCCTCGACACTATGGGGGTGAACAGAGCAAACGCCACGCCTATTATTCCGAGAACAAGGAAGAGTTTGTCCTTAAAAACTCGTATCAGATCGGTTTTTAAAAGATTAATCATGCTTAGCACCTCCAAGCAGAGAAAGATAATAATCCTCAATGCTCGTTTCCGAGCATTTTACACTTAAAATCTCGTTGCCGGACGAGATTATTTCGCAAAGGACGGAGTGTAAGTTGACGTCGCCGTTTATCCTCACGCCCTCAGGTCTGTAGGATAGCCTGCTTTCATCAAAGCTTTGGCGTAAAAGCTGCATCAGCTTTTCCTGGTCGGCAGCAACGATATCGGTAATCCTTCCGCACTCTGCGCGAAGCTCCGTTGCAGTTATTTCCCTTATGATTTGCCCGTGCGAGATGATGCCATACTTTGTGGCAACAAGGGAAAGCTCCGTCAAAATATGCGAGGAGATGAGGAAGGTTATGTTCTTCTCTCCGTTGAGCTTCAAAATAAGCTCTCTTATTTCAACAATGCCCGCAGGATCAAGTCCGTTCATGGGCTCGTCCAAAATGATAAACTCCGGATCGCCGAGCAGAGCCATTGCAATACCCAGCCTTTGGCGCATGCCGAGTGAGAAATCCGAGGCGTGCTTTTTATCGTTGATAACGGCCTCAAGACCAACCTCTTTGAGCGTGCTTATTATCTTTTCCTCACTGTTAATGCCCATCAGTCGGCACTGCATACGAAGGTTATCCGATGCCGACATGTTTTGGTAAATAGACGGGGCCTCAACAATAGCGCCGATTTTTTTCCTGGCGCTGTAAATTTCAGGCGAGGTGTTGGTTGCGCCGAACAGCTCAAAGCTGCCGCCGTTTGGGGAGATGAGCCCGGTGATAAGCCTGATTATAGTAGTTTTGCCCGAGCCGTTTTCGCCCACAAACCCGTAAATATCACCGCGGCAAATGTTCATATTTACCTTGTTTACAACCGCTTTTTTCTTGTATTGTTTGCTTAGATCAAACGTTTTAAGTGCGTAGTCCATATTTCTCCTTGTTTAATAAGTGCCTTTTTTCGCGCATAAACGCTATATTCTGCCAAAACGGCGCATTATTTCAAAGCGCACGTTTTCCACTTGATTGCTGAGCGCAATCATTCTGCGGTGAAAGGTTGAAAGCCTTTCGTAGCTTTTATTAAGGCTATCACTCCAGCGCTCATCGCTCTCGTACATAAAATCCATATACGCGCTGTGGGCAAGCCAATTTCTGACGTTTCGAATATCCTTTAAAAGCCTGTAATCGCTTTTGCTGAAGCAGGGGGTTGCGCTTGACGTGTCCAGCGTTTCAAGCTCGGTTATGATCTGCCCGAGCGCAAGGCTTTTTACGGCCTTGAAGTTTTCGCTCATATCTCCGCTTTGCATGGCGCAGTATATGACCTTAACATCGTATTCAATTCTTTGGCATTGCATTACCGTTTCCCCCACGAGGGTGTGAAACTTATCCAAATACGCCATAATATCCTCGCTGATCTCTTAGCCCTTTTTGCATTTTTTTTATTATAGCAAAAGCTTGTGCAAAATGCAAGCGGATGAAGAAAATTGCTGCTCTTTAGGAAGAGAAAGGCTCGCAAAAAAAATGTCGGGCGCGTAAAAATTTTGTGAAAGGAAGCGGAGCCTGAAAAAAACAGAGTTTTTTATTTGCAAACAAAACGATTTAATGTTATAATAAGACGAATAAATTTTTAGGAGGACTAATAAATGGATCACAAGATTTACGTTCCGATCGCGATCGTTGCGTTTGCTGCCGTAATTACTCTGTGCTACGTTTTCGTTCTTTTCCGCAAGGTATCGCGCTTGAAGATCGGAAACAAAAGGGTAGAAGAGATTCAGCAGTATATTCACGATGGCGCAATGACGTTTCTTATCCGTGAATTCAAGCTTATAATCCCGTTCGTTATCGGGGTTGGCATACTTTTGGCTGTGCTCGGCTTTATCCCCGCGCTTAAGGGTGCAGAGGGAATAGGCTGGCAGGCGGCGATATGCTTTGTTATAGGCGCCTTATTCTCTGCTGCGGCAGGTTGGATAGGTATGTTTATTGCAACTAAAGCAAACGCAAGAACTGCCATTAAGGCGCAGGAGGAAGGCATGTCCGGCGCACTTAAAACGGCGTTTGGCGGCGGTGCCGTTCTCGGCCTTTCGGTTGCCGGCTTTGGTCTTTTGGGACTTGCGCTCATATTCCTTGTAGTATACCTTATAACAAAGGATTACACCGCTCCCGTTCAGATCCTCACCGGTTACAGCCTTGGCTGCTCTCTCATCGCTCTCTTTGCGCGTGTTGGCGGCGGTATCTACACCAAGGCTGCCGACGTTGGCGCTGACCTCGTGGGCAAGCTCGAGGCAGGCATTCCCGAGGACGATCCCAGAAACCCCGCTACCATTGCGGATAACGTTGGCGATAACGTTGGCGATATAGCAGGTATGGGCTCTGACCTTACGGAATCGTACGTTGGCTCAATAATTTCCTGCCTTACTATGGCGTTGTTCTCCTTCCGCTCGGAGCTTGACAGTTATAAATATATACTGTTCCCCATTCTCATTTGCGGTGTGGGTACTATAGCATCCGTTATCTCTGCGATAATCGTTCGCTCAAGGAATTGGAAGGATCCCCATAAGGCACTTAACTTTGCAACCTATATGGCAACCGGCATCGTAGTTGTGGCGGCAGTTCTTCTCTCCATATTCTTCCTTGGAAAGTGGAACTTTATGCTTTGCGTTATCACCGGTCTTGCGGCAGGCGTTGCAATCGGCTTTGTTGCAGAGCTTTACACCTCCGATGAGTATAAATCAGTTAAGCAGATCGCAAAGGAATCTCAAACGGGCCACGGAACTAACATTATTGCAGGTCTTGGCGTTGGTATGAAGTCAACGTGGCTTACCATTGCTTGCCTTGGCGTTGCTATCGCTCTTGCATATTTCTTTGGCGGTGCATACGGTATTTCTCTCGCAGCAGTAGGTATGCTCTGTACCGTTGGTATCACCGTTTCGGTTGACGGCTACGGCCCCATCGCGGATAACGCAGGCGGTATTGCGGAAATGTCACAGATGCCCAAGGAGGTTCGCTCCATTACAGATAAGCTTGACTCTGTTGGTAACACCACCGCTGCTATAGGCAAGGGCTTCTGTATCGGATCTGCAACTCTTACTTCGCTCGCGTTTATCGTTTCGTTTATGGAGGCGGTAAGAGTTCACGTTCCCACCTTCTCTATCGGGCTTGACGATCCTTGCGTTCTCATCGGCTTGCTCGTCGGCGCAATGCTTCCGTACCTGTTCTCTGCAATGACCATCGCATCCGTTGGTAAAGCGGCAAACAAGATGGTTGAAGAGGTTAGAGAGCAGTTTAAAAACGATCCCGCAATCTTGGAAGGCAAGAGCGTTCCCAACTATAACCGTTGTATAGATATTTCCACCAAGGCATCCCTTCGCGAGATGATCGCGCCCGGCCTTTTGGCAATTTGCGCGCCTGTAGCAGCAGGTTTAATTCTCGGCGCTGAGGGACTTGGCGGCGTTCTGATCGGCGGCCTTGTTTCCGCAATCATGCTTGCCGTATTTATGGCAAACTCCGGCGGTGCTTGGGATAACGCTAAAAAGTTTATCGAAGCAGGTAACTTCGGCGGCAAGGGCAGCCAAACTCATAAGGCAGCCATCACCGGCGATACCGTAGGCGATCCCCTCAAGGATACCGCCGGCCCCGCAATGGATATTTTGATTAAGCTCATGTCTGTAATCTCGCTTATCCTCGTTCCCGTTTTCGTTAACATCAAGCCCCTTTGGGATGTAATCGTAGAGCTTGTAACAAAGATTATCTAACAATAAAACTCCCCCGCTTGCGGTGCAGGCGGGGGATTATTTTTTTTGACAAAACACTTTGCTGCGATGAGATGACAAATGCGAAAAAAGTGGGTTTTTTTGCGATATAGGCGGCTTTTTGTTAGGTTGACATTAGAAAATAACGAGAAGCTGAAGCTTTTCTGCCTGCTCCCTTTCTATGGTGTTGCACGAGAAAATGGGGGTGACGGCACCGTTGACTTTTACTAAAAGCACGTCGTCTATAAATCTTCTGCCGTACTCGTCTGCCGTGGCATCTCCGTTTTCGTTCCACGTAAACAGCGGCTCGTTTTTGCTAAAGTACAAAAGTGCTTCCGCGTAGCGCATGGTACAGCAGAGGTGTGCCTCGTAAAAGCGCGGAGAGGTGCTCAATATCGGTTGAGATGGCGTTACGCAGGTATTGGGGCCGGCTCCGCCGTTTATGCGCTGGCAGAATTGCAGACCGTTAAACCAAATGCGCCTTGCAAGAGTTTTATACTGCTCCTCGCCGGTTTCTTTAAATAGCTCAATTGAAAGTATTAAGCTGTCGGTTACGGCACACGGCTCCGTCCAGGTGTCCTCTCTGCCAAACCAGTTAAAGTTTTCATAGGTAAGAGTCATGCCGTTTTTTACGTAGAAAAGGAATTTCTCTTTCACAAGGTCGAGATAGCTCGCGTCGCCCGTTACCTGATAAAGGGTTAAAACGCCGCGAAGGAAGGTGAGTGAGGTGTGCGTTTGGAATTTATATTTAACAAGGTCTATCGTTTTGAAAAGCTCAATGCCGGTATCTAAAAAGCTTTTTACACGCGCATCCGAGGTTTTTTGATAATATTTTGCCAACCCGTCAAAGCACATAAAGGCGCAGCCGATATCCGTTGAGAGCTTCCACCCGGAAATGATCTCGGTGCAGTTTCCAAAAACACCGCCATCGTAGCTTGCTCGCTCGAGCGGATAGTGCGAAAACCAGCTTAATGCAGGCAAATAAAGGTTTTCCACCGTGCTTTTGGCAGCCTGCATGGCAAGCTCGCTGTTAAAGTTCTCAGCATATTTAATAAGTCCTCGCAGATACCAGTTGTGCCCTGAAAGCTGCTGCTCGTCAACGGTAACGCCGTCAAACTCCTTTCCAAAATAAAGCTTGGAGTTGGTCTTTTCCTTTAATGCGTTAACGAGGGGGTGCATACAGGGGGCAACGCTCCCGTTTATTTCGTAATGGCAGGCAAACGCCAGCAATGCGCGCCCTTCAAAATCGCCCGGCCAGTCGTAATCGGCAGGCTGAAAGACATTGTCTATGCTGTAATCGTCCTGTGTGAGACGGGAAAAGTTGAGTTTTACGTTTTGCATAAGCTTTCTCCTTTTTATTGTGCTTAATGGATATATTTTATTGCAAGTTTTTTCGGAATCAATTAAAAAATCCAAATGAACGTAATTTTTTAAATCAGTGCTTGATCTTGGAATACTTTCTGTATTCGGAAGGGGTTTTGCTCGTGAGTGATTTGAAGGTATGATTGAAGTGGGAAAGGCTTGAATATCCCGCTTCCATAGAGATTTGAAGGGTTGTGTCGTTGGTGTTTGCAAGCCTGTTTTTTGCGTATTCTATTCTCTTTGCCGTAAGATATTCTATAAGCGACATGTTTACGTTTTTCTTGAACAGCTGTACAAGGTGTGAGTAGCTATACGGAGTAAGCTTTACAATCTCGTCTATCGAAAGTGTGAAAACCTCCCTTTTATCAAGCTCGATGAGCAGCTTTTTCAGCCACAGGGGATACGCGCTATCCATAGAGTTGAGCTTAAAAACGTACTGCTGAACGAGATTTGTTATAAGCAGCTTGCAGTTTATTAAAATTTCCTTGGTGAGTGGGAAGCCCGAAACAGTCTGCAACGACGTGGTCTTGTGGAACAGCCCGGGAAGCTCATCCTTATCAACGGAGAAGTTAAGCACGTTTATTTTATATAGCTCGTCCGCGAGCCCCTCGTCAAACACAGCCAGAAGCTTTTCCATATACCTATTTTTTATAAGGAAATTTATGTGCTGCGACTCCCCGTTATCAGTGCGGAGCATGTGCTTATCCTCCGGGCGGATAATGCAGGCGTCGCCGGGCCGCATAACGTACGTATAATTGTTTATCGTGTGGCGAATACTGCCGTCAAAGCAAACCATTATTTCCCAAAAATTGTGATTGTGCAAATAAGGATAACCGTTGGTTACCCAGTTAAATCCCACGTCCTCGTTTTTCCACGGGGAGGAAACGGAGAATTCGGCAGTAGCTTCTATTTCCTTTTGCTTTGTGTAAATCGGCTTTTCCATTTTTTACCCTCCTCCTAATTATAGCAGTAAATTCCGCGTTTGACAAGAGCAAACAGCAACTTTTTGTTTTTATTTTACCTAATTTTATAATAAAATAAGAGAAAACCGCAAATATATAATAAAAGATGACAAGACTGAGAGGATTGTGTGTGGTACAATGAAATTGTCCGAATAGCGGATTAAGATTTTTTAGGAGGAAATTATGAAAAAATTATTACTTCTTTTAGTTTCCGTAATGGTTTTTGCTATGGCACTCGTTGGCTGTGAAGTGTTTGACGACAGCGGCAGCAGCGAAGCAGAAAAAACCGTTTTGACGGCTAAGACAGAAATGACGCTTGAGGTTGGCGAAAGCGCAAACGTAGATGCCGTTGTTACTCCCGAGGCGGAGATTACTTACACGACGTCTGACGACACCGTTGCTACCGTTGACGAAAACGGCCTTGTAACTGCAGTTGCTGAAGGAACTGCGGATATAACCGTTATGGCAGACGGCGAAACCGTTAAGTGCGTGGTTACAGTTCCTCACGTTTATACCTATGAGGTAACTTTTGAAAAGGAAGCTTACGAGCTGTTTGTTGGCGGAGAAGCTGAGGTTAACTACACCGTAACCGCAGACGGCAACGAATACACCCTTGCTGAGGGCGACAGCGTTACCGTTACCGTTGAAAGCGCAGAGGTTGCAACCTGTGAAAACAACGTTGTAACCGGCGTTGCAGTAGGTAACACCGCTATTACCGCAACGGCTGTATTAAACGGAAAAACCGTTACCGCTACCGCACAGGTAAACGTTGTTGCGAGCGCGTTTATTCAGTATTCGGTTGAAGGCGTGCTTTCCGAAAAGGTTGAGTGTGCACTTGGCGCTAAAATTAAAAAGCCCGCTGATCCCACGCTTGAAGGACACGACTTCTTCGGTTGGTTCGTAGAGGAAACCCCGTTTGATTTTGATGCCGGCATAACAGCGGATACCGTTGTAACTGCAAAATTCGGAAAGGTTGCTAAGCTCGTTGCGTGCGACGAAGCTGCAGTTACCTTTGATAACAGCTGGATTCAGGGCGTAACCTCTTACGGCTACACCACCGAGGTTAAGGCTCCCGGCGAAGCAGGCAGCACTACCGTATGCTCTGATTTTAACGATTTCGACGGCGCTTGGTGCGAACCCAAGCTTGGCAATTTCAGCTTTGATAAGTATTACAAAATTTGGTTCAGCTTTGGCTTTGATAAGGCTACGAACTTTAGCTTTAACACCGGTGATGACAGCTATTCAAACTGGGTAACGGCAGTTCC
>JAFVXM010000031.1 GCA_017501205.1 Clostridia bacterium | reverse complement strand
TTTTGAGGGCTACGAGGTTGGTAGCTGGATAGAGGAAACCCCCGGCTTTGCAGAAAAGTGGTCTAACAACGTTTTGGATAACGGCGAGCCTGTCGGTATGGACAGCCATCTTTACGAAAGGGCAAAAATCATTTACGAAAATGGAAATTCCGGCAACAAGGTCCTTCACCTCGATAACAGAGAGGGCGGAAACTCCTTCTTCTATATCGGGCCCAAGGGCGATTGCAGATACAAAAACGTTACTATTTCCTTTAGGATGATGTGGGTATCCAGCGGTTGGATATCTGCAGTTGTAAGAAAGGACGATAACGTTTGGTATACCGGATGCAACAACATCAACGCAACCATATTTGTTACTGAAGATGGCTCTTGCGTTAAAACGATAGCGTACAGAAATATGCCCGGTGCAGCAGACCAGATTCTCAATACTTCTGCAACGTTGGATCTTGAGGGTTACACCATTTCTCTCAATACCTACAAGAAGGGTGAGGGCAGCCAGTTTGGCAAATGGTTTGATATCAGATATGAGATCAACGAAAAATCCTATAAGGTTTTCGTAGACGATACTCTCGTTATGGATCTGTATTATCCCTCCAGAAAGCTTTTGCAGTACGGCTACATCAGCTTTGGTGGCAGCGTTGCAGACGTGTATTTTGATGATATCGTCGTTGATAATCTCGATACCGAGGCTCCTCCCGCTTTAGAGGTAGAGGAAGAACCCAAGCCCACCGATCCCGAAACGCCTTCGGATACGGCAAGCTCCGAGCCTACCCCCGGTAATAGCGAAAGCACCGGCAAAAAGAAGGGCTGCGGAGGAAGCATATACGCAGGCATTTTAAGCCCCGTGTTGCTTTTAGGCTTTGCTTTTAAGAAAAGAAAAATAAGATAAGCTTAATGCCCCCGACCAAAAATCGGGGGCATAAACATAATATTATGAATCCTGTAAACGATTATATAAAGAAAAACTGGAAAAACACGGTCAGAACAGGCAAAGAGGGCATAGGCAAAAAGCTGCCTTATCCCGTAACCGTTCCCTGCATGAAGGAGGGCTTTACCTGCTTTTTTTACTGGGATACGTATTTTACAAACCTCGGCCTCATGATAGATAACGAGGAGCAGGCTACGTGGAACGTTGAAAATATGCGCTCCTTTGTTGAAGATATGGGCTTTATCCCAAACGGCAACCTGCCTGTAATGTTCAACCGCTCTCAACCGCCGCTGTATCCGCACGCGGTAATGGATCTATACGAAAAAACCAAGGACGTTGAGCTTTTAAAAAGGCATTATTCCGCCATAAAAAGTGAGTATTACTTTTGGATGAAAAACAGGTCGACGGCAATCGGTTTAAATCAGTATAATTCAAATCCAACGGATAAGGAGATAGAGGACTTTTACGTTGAACTGAAGGAAAGAGGGGCTTTCCCAAGCCTCAAAAAAGAAAGGGCGGAGATATTAGGTTATTTTGCAGAGGCTGAAAGCGGCTGGGATTTTTGCTATAGGTATGATGAAAGTGCTCTGAATTACGTTCAGATAGATCTTAATTCCATACTCTACGGCACCGAAAAGGCAATATCAAAAATAGCCGGCATTATAGGCGAGAGTGAGGACGCCAGGCTGTTTGAAGGTCTTTCTCAAAAGAGAAAAGGCCTGATCAATGCGCTTATGCGGGCGGATGACGGCACCTATCACGATTACGATTTCGTCAATAAAAAGATGTCGCCGTATTATAGCTGTGCAAGCTTTACACCGTTTGTTTTTAACTTGAGTGATGATGCGGAGGCGTGCAAAAAAACGCTCGAAAAATTAGAGCAACCTCACGGCATATCCGCAGGAGAGAGGATTGAAAAAACCGGGCTACAGTGGGCTTATCCCAATATGTGGCCGCCTCTCGTTTACTTTGCTTATATGGCGCTAAGGGCCGTTGGGCTTAATGAGGATGCCGATAGAATTAGAAAAAAATACCTTGCAGTAGTTGATAGTGTGTTTGAAAAGACAAACGATCTTTGGGAAAAATTCAACTGCTCAAACGGCACTGTTTCCAACTCGGAGTACTCGTCCCCCTCTATGATGGGCTGGACTGCCGGGGTTTACAGATATTTGTTTGAAGAGAAATAACCCTTAGATAATGTGAGAAATAAGGGGTTTTTAGTATGAAATCATTATGTAAAACTAAAAACGGGCTCAATTTATGGCAAACCGTTGTTTTTAAAAATTACGGTATGGCAAGCAACGAGAGCATAGCAAAGGTCATAGGGGCATCTCCTGATAAGGTTGAGGAGATAGCTCTAGAGCTTGGGCTTCGCGGCATTGAGTATAATCCGGACTGGATAGAAAAGGGATTTGTCACCGTGATACGAAACAACTGGGATTTGCTTGAGTTTAGCGATATAGCCCTGCTTCTCGAAATAAGTGAGGATGAGCTTAAGATAGTACTTGCCGAGTACGATTTTTTAGACGTAAAGCTCGGAAAAAAGCCGCAAGTTGAAAGTGTTAAATACGTCGAGCCCGATAATGCAGAACGGGAGTATATGTCAACCGTTCGCGGATTTATTGAAGAAAAGAGAATCGCAAATAAGGTAAAGCCCTTTGATTTTTTTAAAGACTACTTTGCCGCTGATTATGACTTTGGCGATGAGATGGTAATTGAGGATAGGTTTACCTCAAGCTATTTTGCAAAGTACAGCGGCTCATTGCTTGACGGCGAGCTTTCCGACTATTCGGATGATTACCTGAAAAAGCTCAAGGCCACGGGTACGAACGGCATCTGGCTGTCCGATACGCTCAGGAATCTGGCGCTCTTTCCGTTTGATCCGTCCATGTCACCCGATTATAAAATAAGGATTAAAAACCTTAAAAAGCTAACCGAAAGATGCGCGGCACACGGGATAGGCGTTTATCTCTATCTCAACGAGCCGCGAAGCCTTCCAAAAAGTTTTTTTGAAAAGCACCCAAGCCTCATCGGGCAAAGGGTGGACGAGGATAATTTCTGCCTTTGCACGTCGGTAAAGGCGGTCAGGGATTACGTCTATACGGCTGTGCGCAGCATTGCGGAAAGCGTGCCCCTTTTAAAGGCCGTTATGACGATAACGATGAGCGAAAACCCAACTCATTGCTACTCCCGTCCGTGGCTGGGAAGAGAGGTTATCCAAACCGATTGCCCTAACTGTGCGGGCAGAACTCCTATGGAGATCATTGCCGAGATAAACAACGTGATCTTCAGGGGCTTGATGGATGGAAACGGCAAAACGAGGCTTATTGCAAACGTTTGGGGTTGGGCAAATTATGCTAACTCAACCGATGATATCAAGGCGTGTATTGATATGCTCGATAGCGGAGTGGAAATACTGTGCGTCAGCGAGTACGGCAAGGAGATAACGAGGGGCGGCGCTAAAATTAAGGTTGACGATTATTCAATATCCATCGTAGGTCCAAGTGATCTTGCAAGGGAGGTGCTCACTTACGCAAAGCAAAGAGGCAGAAAAACGTGGGCAAAGATTCAGCTCAATAGCAGCTGGGAATGCTCTGCAGTTCCTTTTCTTCCCGTTTTTGATTTGATGTGTGAGCACGTCACAAACGTAAAGGAGCTTGGTGTGGATGGCCTTATGCTCGGTTGGAGCCTTGGCGGTTATCCGGGGGGAGTGCTGTCGTTGTGCTCGTTTTTGTGCGAAAAAGGGCACTTTGATCAAAACGAGTGGTATAAACAAACGTATGGCGAGCAATGGCAGGCGGTAAGGAGGGCCGTCGCCGCGTTCAGCTCCGCCTTCAGCGAATATCCGTTTAGCCTAGAGAGTATTTATTTTGGCGCACACAATATCGGCTGTGCAAACCTTTGGTCTGTAAAGAAGGAGAATAGATGCTCAACCATGGTTTGCTTTGCCTTTGACGATTTTGAGCTTTGGGCAAGGCCTTATGGCTTAAACGCCTATATTAACCAGCTTGAAAAGCTCGTTGACGGGTGGGAAAATGGGCTTGAAATGCTCTCCTCTACCGCCCTTGGTAAAGCCGAAATGGAGCTTGAAAATTGTGCGGTTGGGGCATGGTGCCATTTCAAAAGTGCTCTAAATCACGCAAAATTCGTTAAATTAAAGGTTGAAGATAATAAAAATACCGCAGCAATGCTGAGCCTTGTTAGAGAGGAGGAGGCGGTTGTAGATAGGCTTTATGAGCTAATAAGCAGGGATGCAAGGATTGGGTTTGAGATGACAAACCATTATTATTACAATGAAAACGTTTTGCTTGAAAAGCTGCTTAATTTAAGATTTTGCAGGAAAGAGCTTTAAGCAAATCAGGGGGCGTTATGTTGTTTGCCAAAACAAAAAATTTGTTCAGCTTTAATATCGACGGTGTGAGTGCGTTTGATACTGAGTATTGCTATGAGGAAAAATTTAATGGCAACGCTCTTGTTAAAACGTATTTGTTCGGCGGGCTAAAATTTGTAAATACAGTTAAAAAACATGAGAAATACGGGGCTTATGAGTGGGTTAACCATATTGAGAACGTCAGCGATAAGCCATCGGGTATAATTTCCGACCTATGGGATTGTGACTGTGATTTTGCAATCGAAATAGAGGAGAAAAGAGGTCCTTCTGCTTTTCTGCCGAGTGCTGACAGTTCAACGCGCATCTATGCTCCGTCAGGATCCTTTACGGGTGTTTACGAGTTTTTTGCAGACGTTGATAAGGCCGAGGGGAACGAAATGGTTAACTACGTCTCCGTAGGTCAAACCAAGCATTACTCGGCAACCACCGGCAGATCCAGCGAGGGAGCAAACGCCCCGTTTTTTAACGTGAGTAAAAACGGCAAGGGATACGTTTTTGCTGTCGGTTGGACGGGCTGTTGGGAATGCGAGATCTCAAGGGGAGAGCAAAGCATAAGGTTCAGATCAAAGGTAAAGGATACCCACTTCAGGCTTTTGCCGGGGGAGAGTGTGCGTACTTCGTCTGTCGTTGTCATGCCGTACGTCGGCGATGCTTTTGATGCGCAAAATAAATGGCGCAGGCTGGTCAGAGAAGAGTACTCGGTAAAATCAATCGCAGAGGCTCATCACGGCCCCTTTTGCTCGTTGTTTTGGGGCGGAACACGGTCGCAGTCTATTATTGATAAGCTTGGGTTGATTAAAAAATACGATTTGCCCTTTGATTATATTTGGCTTGATGCAGGCTGGTACGGTCGCAATGCCAAGGTGTCTGAAAACGAATTTGAAAGCGACTGGTGGGCTCACGTTGGCGACTGGTCCGTAAACAGAGGCATCCATCCAAACGGGCTAAAGGACGTTTCCGACGCTGTGCACGGTGCAGGCAAAAGGCTTTTGCTGTGGTTTGAAACGGAAAGGGCGAGGCCTTCTACCGACATTGCCAAGGAGCATCCCGAATATTTTATTGCAAATTCAGGCGAGGACGTTCATCTGCTTTTAAATCTTGGCAATCCTCTTGCCTTTAAATATTGCTTTGAACAGCTTTCGTCAATTATTGAGGAGCTTCGTGTTGATTGCTACAGGCAGGATTTTAACATAGATCCTCTAAACCACTGGCGCAGTGCGGATGCGGAGGACAGAAGAGGAATAACCGAGATCAAGCACATAAACGGGCTGTATAAGCTTCTCGATATGCTTTTGGAAAAATTCCCCTCACTGCTTATAGATAACTGCGCGTCGGGCGGCAGACGCATTGACGTAGAGATGATGAGGAGGAGTGTTGCCTTGTGGCGCAGTGATTATCAGTGCCCTGCTAATTATAAGGTTGAGGCAAGTCAATGCCACC
>JAFVXM010000030.1 GCA_017501205.1 Clostridia bacterium | reverse complement strand
TTAGTATACCACTATATCGGCAAAATGTCAACGAAGATAAAACGAAATTTGTTTTATTCTTGCCGATGACGGCATTTTTATTCTGTCCGTTGATTAGCCAACACGATTTTGTGTGCTGTATGCCTCAATCGGAGAAGACTTTTAGACCTTGATTTTTACTGTGTTTTTTGATATAATAACCGAAAGAACCCTGAAAACATCGGGGTTTTCGGGGTTCTCACTGTGACCTTTATCTTCCGTTAAATTCCGTCAAGTTCGTTTTTTGACACCCCACTCGAAATGCGGTAGGTCGTTAACAGCGGCGCTATGGTTCAAATCCCTACATCTCCGCCAAAAGACCGCAGTTCTTACGAATTGCGGTCTTAATTATATCTGTAATAGCTTTAAATAATATAATTTACGAGGTAAAACATGAGCGATAACAAAGAAATGCTCGGCACAGCACCCATCGGCAGACTGCTTTTTAAATTGGCAGTTCCGACGGTGGTTGCCCAGCTTATCAATATGCTATACAACATCGTTGACCGAATCTACATCGGTCATATGCCGGGCGACGGAAGCCTTGCGCTTACGGGCGTCGGCGTATGTATGCCGATCATTATGATAATCTCTGCGTTCGCGGCGCTGATCGCCTCCGGAGGTGCGCCGAAGGCATCTATCTTTATGGGTAAGGGCGACAACGATTCTGCCGAAAAAATAATGGGCGGTTGCTTCTCTTTGCAGATCATTATCTCTGCCGTGCTGACTGCCGTTTTGCTGATCTGGAATAAGGACCTGCTTTTGGCGTTCGGCGCAAGCGAAAACACCATCGGCTACGCCACCGATTATATGAACATTTACGCTATCGGCACGGTGTTCGTTCAACTAACTCTCGGCATGGGCGCGTTTATTACCGCGCAGGGCTACACCAAGATCAGTATGATCACCGTGCTCATCGGCGCTGTCAGCAACATCATTCTCGATCCCGTTTTCATTTTCGGCTTTAAGATGGGTGTTAAAGGCGCAGCTCTTGCCACTATTCTGTCCCAGACCATTTCTTGCGTTTGGGTACTACTGTTCCTTTGCGGAAAGAAGACTTACCTTAAACTCAAAAAGCATAATCTTCGAATAGTCGGAAAGCTCGTTTTCCCCTGCATCGCACTGGGAACTGCAACCTTTATTATGCAAAGCAGCGAAAGCGTCATTTCGGTCTGCTTTAATTCTTCGCTCCTTAAATACGGCGGCGATATTGCCGTTGGCGCTATGACTATACTTACGAGCGTTATGCAGTTTGCCATGCTCCCCATGCAGGGCATTGCACAGGGCGCGCAGCCGATACTCAGCTATAACTACGGCGCAAAAAATACCGAGCGTGTCAAGAAAACCTTCAGACTGTTGCTTATATCCTGCCTTACCTACTCCTTTATCATTTGGGGCGCAATTATGCTGCTGCCGCAAATGTTTGCGGGGATATTTACTCCCGATACGTCACTCATTGAATTTACCGCAACGGCACTTAGGATCTACTGCGGAGTAATGTGCATCTTCGGCATTCAGATAGCCTGCCAGATGACCTTCGTTTCCATCGGCAACGCGCCTTGCTCTATCATCGTTGCCGTCGTTCGCAAATTTGTATTACTCCTGCCGCTGATCTATATTATGCCGCAACTTATCGCGAACAAAACGATGGGCGTTTATACGGCAGAGCCTGTGGCAGATCTGATCGCCGTAACATTTACCGCCATTCTTTTCACCGTTCAGTTTAAAAAGGCACTGAAATCTTTAAAGTAAGAAAACACTAAGGAAACAGAACGATGAAAATTGCAGTTACTTACGAAAGTTGAAGCCTTGCTCTGCGGCACGCTTGGATTTGATCCCAACGCAAAATGCGACCACCACGACCACCACGGCGAGGATCACGCCTGCGGTGATCACGGTTGCAGACATAACTCTCACTAAACAAAACCACCGGTTCAACCGGTGGTTTTTTTATGATGCCCTCGGCATCTCCTTTTTTATTCGTCTTTTGATTCAACGAACTCCATAATATCCTCAACGCGGCAGGAAAGGGACGCGCATATCTTATCTATGGTTTTCGTTTCAATATTCTCGTTTGCGCGGAGTCGGCGTATCGTTTTGCTGTCAATACCGCACTTTTCTCTTAAGGTATAGGTGGAAAAGCCCTTTTCCTTCATTGTGATCCATAATTTATCAAAAACTATCATAATATCCCCCTTGACATTTATTATTATGGGGGTTATAATCCATTTTATTAAGGGGATATAATCCCCACAAAGAAAAGGAAGGTTATTTTATGGAAATGTGGCAAGAAATGTTTTCTTAAAATTGAGGAAATTGTTTGTTG